>CAMCAW010000001.1 GCA_945872855.1 Rickettsia typhi
TCCAAATTCCACAAATTCAAAAACTTGCGGTAAATGTGAGTGGAAGAGACGAGATCTTCCAAACAAACCATTTCAATTTGCTTCGGTTCAAATGACATTTTTCTGATGAATTCTTGTTAAAAATAAGACCAATTCACAAAAGACGAATCTGCCAAGAGGACTAGAAAACAATAGCTCTAAAGAGTTTTAATAACAAGAAAATGATGCGAAAAATTACAGAAATTTAAATGAGGTTTTTGGGTGGATTTGCGACGGGCTCTTTAACAATTACTAGAAATGGCTCTACAACCTCTTCATGGAAAAACGGCTCTGAGATGGATGATTATACGGCAGTTGACGCTGGCGGCGGAAGAGATTTAAATCTAGTAAATAATCTTGATGTAAATGCTTTGGGCGCAACAGGCACAATCAATACTAACCTAAGTGGTTACTTCAACGGCCCTGACAATAACGGCTTATTCAACAAAAACCAAAATCCAAACGGCCCGCTTTTTGAAACTCGTTCACAATTTATAGATCAATCTAAATTTTTTGGATCAGATTATTTTTATCAAAGAATCGGTCTCGATTTAGCCGATGTGCAAACTCAGTTTGAGCTGCAAAATAAAAGATTGGTTGGCGATCAATTTTTTCAAACAAAAATTATTGAAGAGCAACTCCGTACAATTTCTAAAAATTCCCCTTTGCTCTCATCAAGCGAAACCAACATCAATAACGAAATCAAAACCCTTCTTGATAATGCTGCTGATGAATATGCCAGACTTGGCTTAAACACCAACGCAACACTCACTCAAAGCCAAATTAATTCACTTCAAAAAGATATTATCTGGTTTGAAACAAAAAACATTGATGGAAATTTATATGTTGTGCCAACGATTTATCTGGCGCAAGCAACTAGAGATGCGTTGAGAAATGGTAATATTGCTTCGAAAGCTACAATTTTTGGTAAAGATGGCGTTAGTATATCTTCAAATGGTGGAATCAGTAATTCAGGATCAATTGTTGGAAATAATGTTACGCTTGCTGCCAGCAATGATATTATAAATAAAAACTTCTCTGATATTTCTGCGCTTAATAATCTTTCTTTAACTTCAAGCGCAGGATCAATCGTCAACTTCTCTCAACTTAAGGCGACTAATGCTTTATCGTTAACTGCGGCGAGAGATATTACTAATACATCAACTGTTTTAACCAATGCTAAAAATCTTCTTGATAGCGGTAATATTGCTTATTTGCAGAGTAATGGCGGGTCTTCAGATGTTGGGAATATTAAATCAGAAATTTTTGAAACTGCGGGGATTTCTGCGGGAAGTTTAATCGTTAATGCTGGGAATGATTTTAATAATTACGCTGCGAATATTACTGCAACTGGCAATGCTTCGATCGCCGCTGGGAATGATATTAATATAGGGACGCTAGAGCTTCGCGACAGAACTGAAACTTCTTGGGGATCAAAAAGCAAAGGTGGTAGTTCGGTTAGTGATACGACCACAAATATCGGAAGCAATATTAACATTGGCGGAAATCTCGACATCAGATCAACAGGCCTCTCCGATACCGCAACAACCGCCAGCATCAATATCATTGGCAGCAACATCAATGTTACCGGCAATGGCTCTCTAACTTCTGACTTTGGCAACATAAACATCGCCAACGCCATCGATTCTAAAATGACTGAAGAAACCGCCTCTAAGTCTGGAACTTTCCACTCTCGCTACGATTCAGTTTATGATTACAAGGAAACCGCCCTCGAATCATCCCTAAACTTCGGCGGAAACTTAACCGTTAACGCCGAACTGGGAACGCTAAACCTAATCGGCTCAACCCTAAAAACCACCGGCAACTTAAACATCGGCAGCTTCACCATCGCCCAAAACCTAGACGGCTCATACAAAACCAACGCCGACGGCACTTTCCAAACCATCAATGGCGGATCAGTCGCAGGCGTAAACATCAAAGCCGCAGAGCTTCGCAGCGAGCATTCCGAAACTCACCAAAAATCTAAACTTACCCTTGGCGATACTTTAAAAACTTTAGCCAACCCAGTAGAGGCGGGTAAGCTTTATCTTGATGCCTATTTATTCATGGCAACTCCTAGCCTAAAAAAAGATGTATTCGAAATAAACAACGGACCAAAATATGAAAAATCTTCAGCAAAAAGTAGCGCTGTAACTATTACTCAACATTCGTCAACCTTGGATGTTGGCGGTAATATGATGATGAATAGCACTGGCGATGTTAATATTGTTGCATCAAATGTTGATGTAACTGGAAACGCCTTAATGAATGTTGATGGCAATGTTAATGTGCTCTCCGCCGCAGAAAAAACCACCTCCACCAGCAAAATCGAAGAAATTGAAATCGGCAAATTAAAACTAACAAGAGACATGAGCCACGCATCAGGCTCTGCCAGCGTTGAAGGAACTGGATCAAGATTTGAAGATTCACTTACAACGGCAACGCAAAAATCCTCCAACATAAACATTGGCGGATCACTTCTTGCGAACGCTACTAACAACACAGCAACACCTAACTCTGGCACGCTAACTCTAGCTGCCTCAAACCTAACAGTAGCAGGAGATTCAATCATCAAAACCGCAGGAGATTTTAATCTTACCGACGCACAAGAAACATCATCATACTCCAGCAAAGAATCCACTCTAACAATTGAAGCTGGAGCTAAAGTAGGCAACGCCTATGTTGACACCGCCTACGCTTGGAAAGCCGTAATCGATGCACAAAAGAAAGCAATTGAGGCCGCAGAAAAACTAAAAAAAATGGAGAGGCTGAAAGACGAAGGCAAAGCAACAAACAAAGCAGTAGAACTAGCCGCTGCTCAAGTTATTCTAGCTCAAACCGCAGTTGCTAGTGCAACAATAGCCGCAGTCGCCACAACAGCAGGAGCCGCAAGTGCCGCATCAACTTCACTCGGAACAGGAATGTATGGTGCGGGATATTTAAACCTCACCGCAAGCGGGGTAAAAAACACGACGGAAACAAGCCTTTCTAAGGCATCTAACTTTATTGGTTATGGTGATATTGATATCGCCTCAGGAAATAATCTAAATATCCTCGGCTCAATGCTGGCCAGTGTTAATGGCAATGTTACTTTAAGTGCGGTTAAAGATATTAAAATTGAAGCGGGAGCTAATACTCTTTCTCAAGCTTCAAAACAAGAAACAATCTATGGTGGTGGAAGCGTTGGCAATAACGGCGCTCAACTAAACATCGGCCTCTCAAGCGGAGAATCAACCTACAGCAAAACCTTTTACAGCAACAGCCAGATCAGCGCAGAGAATGGCGCTCTCACGCTTAACACGGGAAACGACGCCAACATAAGCGGCGCAAATCTTCTCGCAAAAAACACAATTCTCAACATCGGAAATAATCTAAACGTAAGCAGCAAGCAAACTGAAGAAGATTCTTCAAGCAGCGGCTTTGGATTTAACTTTGGAGGAGGTGTAGGAGCTGGAAGAATTGGTGGAGGAAGCGGCAGCGGCGGCGGAAACATCAGCGGTGGATTTAACATAAGCAATGCCGATATGCACAGGCTTTGGGTTGATGATATAACCACTATCAAGGGAACTGATGGTATGACAATAAACACAGGTAAAGATTTAAACCTTACAGGCGCTGCGATTTTAAGTGACAATCTATCCCTCGCAATAAGCGGCAACACAAACAAGAAAGATTTACAAGATGCTTACTACTCAGAAAGCATGAGCATCGGCATCTCAACCAACATAGCAGTTGGCGGAAATCAACCAACAATTCCCGGAACTGGTGGCAAGCCGAATCAGTTTCCGGGCGGCTCATCGAGCATCTCAGGAAGTTACGCAGAAAATGAATCGAGTAGAACAGTTTATGCAACGATTGGAAATTTAAATTCTACTTTAACCTCTGAGATTAAAAATGTTACAAACGGAGATTTTGAAGGGTCGATTACGGTGGATCATCGGTTATTCTCTGAAAGCGGGAAGAAAGATATTGTAAAGCAATTGAACTACAGCAAGGATTTAGTAGCCATTCCACTAGGCACTTTAGCCGAAGTCTACAACCAAAGCGGAAAAGACACTAATGGCAAGGACAAAGGTGGAACAAATACCCTTAACTCTCTTGGTAAAAAATATTCAACTCTTCAAGATTTAATGTTTAATTCAAAGCTAACCGCTAAAGAATTAACCCCTGACTCAAAAGAACTCATCGCTTATGATGGAAAAACTTTAGACCAAAATTCTGATGCAAAAAATGCTCAAGGTTTTTACGATAGAGAAACAGACACTTCTGCAATCAACATAGCCAAAAACCAATCGAATGCAGAAGTAGCAGGATCGTTATCGCATGAGAATTATCACGCTCAGGTTGATAATCAGGGAATGGCTTATTCGCAAGCTGAGGAGAATACGGCGCATAATATTGGCGACTTCACAAAAAGCAGGTGGGATGTTTATCAGTCGGATAATACTGGTTTTCAGTTGACGCTTCCGACTGCGAATATTGCAACTAATTTTTATGCTAATAATGTTGCTTTTGGAGATGAAGTTAACCCTTTATTAGCAAATAAAATATTAAATGATAGTTTAAGATCTTCACCTTTTACTGAATCTAGAATGCATCCTACTTTGGGCGTAGCAAGAGCTCATAAAGGTGGAGATTATTATACTTTAGGTAAAGATATATCTGTTCCAGCAGCTGGCGATGGAAATGTAATAAAAGTTGGTTTTGATGAAACAATAAAGCGTGGGGAAGACGGTAAGGTTGTAAAAAGTGGTTGGGGAAATTATGTTACTATTCAGCACTATGATGAAAATGACACTCCAACTTATCAAAGTCGTTATGCACACTTAGCGCAAAAGCCGAATCTTGAAGAAGGTAAGCCAATTAAAGAAGGGCAAGTGTTTGGAATTATGGGTGCAACCGGCGGTGTAAAAGGAGCGCATTTACACTATGAGGTTCTAAAACCCGCCTCTAAAGCTGGATCATGGATTCAAATCAATCCCGAAACAGTAAATGTAGGAAAATATAATACTCGTGACGAAATACCAAAATAAAAAAACAATGAAAAACGTCTATAGATTATTCTTTTTAATTAACATTTTTTTAATTTTAACTGCATTCTCAGGCCTCAATAAAACTAGGTTAAAGCATGGAAATAATTTATATGAAATTCAGTATCCAGCTAATTGGGAAGTAGTTAAAAAAACATTGGTTAAAAATCATACTGATTATGAAATTGATAACAAGAATTTATCTAAAGAAAATAATATTAATCTTACAGATCTAAGTTTTAGGAATACGGACAAGGGAAGCCAAGCTGGAATAGTTAGTTTAGGAGATATAGATATATATTTCATAGAAAAAAAACCTAAAGAATCGTGTTCTTCTTTTTATCAAAAAAATAAAGAGATTTCTCAATTTTATAAGAAAGATAAACAACTAGTTAATGGTAAAAAAATGGAAAAATGGATTAAAGAAAGTGAAGAAAAAAATTTAAAAATCTTTTTTAGCGTAAATGATACAAACTGTGTACTTTTCGAGCTTATCTCTGCTACTAGTAGTGCTGAAGAATTTAAAAAAATACAAAATGATTTTTATAAGATCATTAATTCATTTCATATGATAAAAAATTAGATCAAAAACGTCACTAGAGAACTGCGAAAGGAGGCTTTAGTTTTGATTCAACTTCTCTCAACTTAAGGTGACCAATAGAAAGTCATTCTGGGCTACATTCTGCACCAATTTGGAATCAATATGTTAAACCAAATTTACAATAATTATGCATATAAATTCATGAAAAAGTTTCTTAAACAAAATTACGCATTACTCATAGTGCTTTCAATAACAATAGTTCTCACTGTTTTATCGAAAATCAATACTGCACTGGCTCTTGTCAATATATTTTTTGTAATGTTGCAAATTTTTCTTTGGTGGAAAAGTAGCTTATATCGCAATATTTATATTAATTTTTTTATAATCTTATTTGCAGTTTTTGTATCCCTAATTTTTATAGGATACGGCTTCGGCTCAGAAGAAAATGCTTTTAATTTTTTAATACCCTGTTTTTTCTTTTTATTGTTTCAAAGTATAATTTGGATATGGGTTAGTATGGGTTTTTTAAGAAATTTATATACTTCTAAAATTAAATAAATCCTTATGAGCAAAATATATAGTGCGCCCCAAAATTCAGACCAAAACCCCACAAAAAATAATTTTTATTAAACTTCAGCAATAACCTGATACTGTCTTCAATGAATGATTTTTGAGGAGAATAAATAATGAACTATTATGAATAAGTCATCGAATTTTTCTGTTAAAGGGGCACTACAAGAATATCTTACATTAATGCATGAAGTAGTGATTCGTCTTGAGCTAGCTTCAGAAGCATGTTATGGAAGACTTAACTTAACCCCCATTTATGCTAGGGAATTTTGCTACTTACAGTTTAGATATATATGTGAACTGATAGCGCTAGGTTGCTTACAGCTTCATGGTGACTTGCCTATATCTCCTAAAAAATCTAAAAAGGAATGGCACGCCGAAAAAATAATGAATCAATTGCACAATGAATATCCGTATGCCTTTCCACAGAGTGTTACACGTCAATTTGGTGAAATAAACAGTATTATAGCAAATTCAAAGCCTAATGCGCTTACTAGAGAAGATTTTGAAAAGTTATATAAGGAATGTGGCGAAGTTCTTCACAAAGGAACAATTAAAAAAGTTAATGCTTCATTCCTAGGTAAAGAACCTGATTATAACAAAGTAATTGATTGGCATCATAAGCTGGTAAACCTAATGAATGAACATTTAATAGTAAGATCTAATAAAAGAGAATTTTTTCTTATTTCTCTTAAAACTGAAGCAGGATATCCAGAAGGTAGTATTTGTACGCCTGATTTATCAGGTAATCTGAACATAGAAACATTGAAAATGAATCTTGTGTAAATTCAAACAGACATCTCATAATAAAAATCATTTAATATCGCATTGAAAACATCACCTTCACTAAAAATGCTCCTCTTGGCACTTTCCCTAATGCAAATTACCGTTTGCGGGGCAAAAGCTCAAACCGCAGACCAAAACGCCATCAACCAACAAGATTGGATAACGCGCCAACAGCAGAGCAAAATCGAAGAAGACCGCCGCTTGCGAGAGCAAGAAACAATCCGCAAAGAACGCACTCGCAAGAAAAAACAAGTTGAGCAAGAAGGTAAAAATCAAACCCCAATCTCAGGAAAACCAGCCGAATGCTTCCCAATAAAATCAATCAATCTTGTTGACGCTAGCTCGATTTCAAAACGAGAGCAGAAAAAACTTGCCACACCATTCATCGGCAAGTGCGTTGAAGCAAAAACTTTAACAGAAATAATCACCGCAATTCAAACTTTTTACAACAACGAAGGATACGTAACAGCGCGCGTTTTTGTGCCAAAGCAAAATATTCAAAGCGGCAATTTAGAACTAAAAATTCTAGAAGGAAAAATTGATGAGATCATTGTGGGCGATAATAATTTCACCGATAAAATGCAGGAATTTACTGCTTTTGGTTTTATGGAGGGGGATAGGCTGAATCTTGAAGATATAAATCAGGGAATTTATCAGATGAACCGCCTTCAATCAAACAGCGCCACCATGAAAATTGAGCCTGCTGCAATTGAGGGCGAAGCCAAAGTTTATATCGCCAACCAAAAGAAATTTCCGGCGCGCGCAACAGTTGGTTATGATAATTTAGGAAATGAATTTACCGGAATTCACAGAACCAATTTTTCTGGCGGTTTAGATAATTTACTTTTCTTGAATGATGCGATAAACCTAAGCTATTCAACGAATCTCAATGATGACAGCCAAGCCAAAGACATAAAATCTTTCACCTCAGGCATCTCAATTCCATTTAGCTATAACACTTTATCTTACGATTATTCGAGATCGGAATTTCGCGGCACAAACCAAGGAATTAGCGGGCCAATTCGCTTAACTGGTTTTTCTGAGCGCAACAATGCCACAATCGATCGCGTTCTTTTAAACAAGGGAAATTTGCGAATTTCAACCAATGCTTCGCTTACTACAAAATCATCGGCCAGCTATTTGAATGGTGAAAAAATTGAAACTTCTGAGCGCAAATTAACCATTGGAAATATTGGATTCACTATTTCTAATTACTTCAAAAACGGTGCTAATCTTTATCTCAAGCCTTCTTATTACAAGGGCCTCAAGCTATTAAACGCCAAGCAAGATGAAACAAATTTAACCAGCGACACGCCAAAAGCGCAGTTCGATTATTTCAAGCTTTACGCCTCAATTTCCAAGCGATTCACAATTCCTAAAGCCGAAATTCCGTTTACGCTTTCAACGGAAATAGACAGCCAATATTCTAAGCAAACGCTTTTTGGAACAGAGCAGTTTTCGGTGGGCGGATATTATTCGGTGCGAGGATTTCGTGAAAATTATATCACGGGCGATTCGGGCTATTACTTTCGCAACAAACTTAATTTTAACTTAGGCAGCTTAGTGCCCACTAGTTGGAAGTTTAAAAAAGAAAATGAAACCGCCGCCATTGGCACAAATTTTCTTTACCTGAATAATTTTGCCATTGAGCCATTTTACGATTATGGCTATGTCAAAAATAAATATATAAACAGCGGAGCCAATGGCAGGCTTGCTGGCGCTGGCGTAAAAACCATTTTTAACAGCAGATATTTCAACGCCTCGCTAACTTATTCTTGGGCAACCGATCATTCTCGCTTGGTCACTTCAACCACAAAAGAAAACAAGCTGGTTTATTTTGAAATTAGCGCGAATTGCTGTTGAGCAAAATTGCTTTCAGAGCTATTCAAACCAGAAAAATCTTTTTGCAAATAACCGTTAAAAATTAAAATTCTCCAACTAGAATTTGCTGCAATATTATCAATCCTCTCAAACTTATGGACATCTCAAAAATCTCAATCGGAAAAAACGCGCCGCATCAAGTTAACGTTATTATCGAAGTGCCAATGAACGCCTCCGACCCCGTAAAATACGAGATGGACAAAGATTCTGGCGCAATTTTCGTCGATCGATTTATCGCAACTCCAATGTATTACCCGTGTAATTATGGCTTCGTGCCGCACACGCTTTCTGATGATGGCGATCCTTGCGACGTGCTTGTGGTATCAGATTTTCCCGTGGTTCCCGGTGCTGTTATTGCCGCAAAACCAGTGGGAGTTTTGATTATGGAAGACGAAAAAGGCATGGACGAAAAAATTATTGCCGTGCCTGCGATGAAGCTAAATTCTCAGTTCGAAGCTATCGAATCTTATGAAGAATTGCCAGAAAATTTAATCGCAAAAATCTCACATTTCTTTGAGCATTATAAAGATTTAGAGAAGGGAAAATGGGTGAAAGTTAAAGGCTTTGAAGGCGCCACAAAGGCTCGCCAACTGATTGAAGAAGGAATGAAGCGCTTAGAATCAAAGTAGAAAATTTGCCAAAATCGCGATTAAGATTCAGAGTAATCGTGATTTAGTTTTGAGTTTCAATTGGCTAGCGTTTCGCAAATTAAATTTAATTATTAGGTTTTATGGACAAATCAGTTTCAATAATAAATCTAATATTCCAAGCGGGCCCTGTGGTGCAGTTTGTGATGCTTTTGCTTTTTGTGGCCTCTCTCTGGTCTTGGGCGATTATTTTTGATAAAATAATGAAGTTCAATTTGCTAAAAACTCGCAGCGATAGTTTTGAGCGCGTGTTCGAACAGGCCTTGCTAGAAGATGTTTATGCCGAAGCTAGAAAGAACGATAACCACCCGCTAGCCCGCATATTCATTGCTGGCATGAAAGAATGGAAAACCAGTAATGTGAAGCAAGTTATCGCCGAGGGCGCCGAAAAAAAATCTTCTCTAAAAGAGAGGTTGAGTGCGGCGATGCAGGTGGCGTCTAATCGCTCGATGCAAAAGTTAGAATCTGGATTGAATTTTTTGGCGATCATCGGCTCTGCGGCGCCTTTTGTGGGGCTGTTCGGCACGGTTTGGGGGATTATGAGTTCGTTTCAAGGAATCGCAGTTTCGAAGAACACAAGCCTTGCGGTGGTTGCCCCTGGAATCGCTGAGGCGTTGCTTGCAACGGGCATCGGCCTATTCGCCGCAATTCCCGCAGTATTTTTTTACAACATATTTTCCAACAAAATCAACCAATTCACAGAACGCGCCAATAATTTTTCGCTGCAATTATTAAGCGCACTTTCGCGCGAGTTAGATAGATAGAGCGCCCACAAAATCCGCCAACCAAGGATCATTTAAACAAAAACACCACCCCAGCAAAAAAAGTCATCGCCCCAATCAATTTCTTGAAGAAGGCCTCGCTAATCCTCAAATGCGCCTTAAATCCAAAATAAATCCCCACAAAAACTGGTATAACTGCCCACCAAATCTGCCTAAATTGCTCATAATGAATTGCGTCGCTAAGAGTTAACTGCGCAAATCTAATAATATTCAACGTGATGAAAAACGTTGCCATTGTAGTGCGCATCTCAGATTTTGTTTGAAATTCGCTCTTCAAAGAGTTGGCAAGAAAAGGCCCGCCAATGCCGAATAATCCTTGTGAAACGCCGCCCAGCAAAAGCAAAAAACTACGGAAAAGTTTAGGAAATTTTATATTGTCGAAGAAAATTACTTTGGCGGAGAGGATAATTGAAAGGGCGCCGAAGCTTGTCAGTATTGCTTGCGAGTTTACTTTGGTAAAAATTAAAACCCCGATCATGGTGCCAAGAAGGCAGATGGGTAGGCTTTTGAGGAAGATTTTTTTCGAGAAAGATTTGTGATCAGTGATAACAATATAGACGCTGGCGCAAGTGCCAATGTAGAGCGCCGCCAGAATCATCTGCTTAATATCCATAAAAAATCCAACAATGGCATAAGCGATAAGGCTGCCACCAAAACCAATTATGCTTTCAACAAAAAATCCAAGTGAAAAAGATATTGCGATTAATAGGGATAATGGCATAAATTCAGTTATTATTTTTCTAAAAATTCGATGAAAAAATATTATTTATTCCTACTTGCATTTTTGCTGCCTGTCGAGTGTTTTGCGGCAGAGCCTTTGCAATATGCTAAAGTGTTAAAAGAGCCACCAGAGCCAGCATTAAAGGTTGTCGCACAGTTGCGTGCAGAAAATGTTACGAGCGACGATTATCGAGATACTAATCACGCTGATGAATATGTTAATTCTGGCGCGAAAGTCAATTTTATTTCGAATGCCTTGTTGAATAAAAAATGGTTTTTGGAAGTAAATTTTCGTGCCGAGCAAGTGAAGTCGCAAAGTTCTGCAGAAAAAAATTATGGCGGCGAGGGCGCTTATTTGCGTGAGGCGCGGCTTGGTTACAAAGATCGCAACCTCGTGCTATTTGCAGGAAAATTTCGGCCGTTTTTTGGTATTGCATGGCGCAACGGGCGCAACAACTGGATGGATTACGCGGCAAATAATCAAGAGCAGTTCGACTATAACAATACGCGTGGCATTTGGAGTGACTATATCGCCAATAATTATGCACAAACAGAAAAGCTAGGAGTTGGTGGCGTTGTAAGGGCGGGCAATGCTAACACAATTGGGAAATATGAGCTTGGATTGAGTTTTTTCACCAACGATCGCAAGAATTTCGATAATTCTATCATAAGCAGCAGAATTTCTGCAGCCAAGCAAGACGCGCTTCCGGGCGATACTCGCTCTCTAAAATCTTATGTTACATCGCTTGATGTTGCTTTTGATTTTGCGCCAGATGAAAAATTATTTTATCGTTTTGCCTATATTAATCTTGCCACGAACAGCCTTGCCGCTAGCGTGCCGCCGTCTAAAATTGGCGATCAAAAAGGTGTTTCTGCGGCAATAAATTATCAATATCCTTTCTCGCAAAATTTTAATCTGAACGGTTTGGCAGAATATGTTTCGATGAAAAATGTTGGCGGAAATTCCGATCTTGGTGATCGATATTTTAACGGAAGTTTAGTGGGAAATATTTTTCAAAACTGGAATTTAACCACTGCTTACGCTAGTCGCCAGAGTTTTCATCTTGGGCAAAATGGCTTCGATCAAAACATGATGGAAATTTCTGCGGGCTATCGTTTTGATAAAAATGCTTTCTTTGATAGCCTGCTTATTCAAACCGCTTACCGAAATTTGCGCACAGATTATCACGCAAGTTTAGATAGAAAAAACACAGTCGGAATTTTGGTGCGTTACATAAAAAACTTTTGAAATGAAAAAAATTTTATTGGCAATTCCAAAAGGTCGCATTCTTGAAGAATTGATTCCGTTATTCACTAAAAATGGCTTGCAACCAGAAAAAGATTTCTTCAACGAAAACTCGCGCAAGCTAGTATTTGCAACGAATTTCAAGAATCTTGAAATTGTAAAAGTGCGCAGTTTCGATGTCGCAACTTTTGTAAAATTTGGCGCGGCAGATTTAGGAATTTGCGGCAAAGATGTGCTTGAAGAATTCTCTTCGCAAGAAATTTTCCCTGTGCTAGATTTAGGAATTGGCAAATGTCGTTTATCGGTGGCGGCGAAAGAATCTTCGCAGTTGAATTTGCAAAATATTAGTCATATTCGCGTTGCTACAAAATATAGTGAAATTGCTAAAAAATATTTTGCAGAAAATGGTGTGCAGGCTGAAGCCATTAAGCTCAACGGTTCAATAGAGATTGCGCCGCAACTTGGTTTGTGCGATTTTATTTTAGATTTAGTGAGTAGTGGAAAAACGTTGGTTGAAAATAACATGGTTGAATTAACAAAAATTATGGATGTAAGCTCTTATTTAATTGTTAATCGCGCGTCGTTTAAAACTAAAAATGTTGAAGTTAATAAGTTAATCGCGCTATTTAAATCTTAATGTTGCAGACGTTTCTAAAAAGACAGGTTGGGCATTTTCTCTTGCTTGTTTTGGTTGCGTCATTTTTTTTGCATACCCAAGAAGCTTATGCGGTGTATGATAATAAGAGATCGCCAGTCAGCTATTCGGAGGATACTCACATGTGCAGCACGGGCGAGTTTAAATTCGATCCGCTCGCCTCTAAGAATGACGATATAGATTGGCAACTAGATAATCCTACTTGCATTGCTTGGGCGGCTGGTTTTGGCGTTGCTATGGTGGCGGCAGGGCAGATTGTGCAAAGGGTGATGTGCACGGCTACTAACCCTAACGGCATTGCTCGCCAAGCGGCGCAAAAGGCCGGAGATCCCATTCCAGATATTCCGTCAATTACACCTAACGTTGCCTATAAAATGGCCTATCGCTCGGGCATGTGCATATCGTTTTTAGCGGATGTGGCTTTTTATGCGCCAACATTGCCAGGGGGCTCGGTTCCTTATGCGGCAGCCACTTCAGACGCCACAAAATGCTGTACTAGTGTTTCGGTTTATGTAGCCACGGTTGGTGCTGCAGTTGGTGCACTTGCCATTATTTACGCCGCCGCAAAGGGCGCCTACGAAAATGGTCGAGTTTGCGGACATGATTGGAATGTTTGGAAGCAAGTTGATGAAAATGGCGATGTTGTCGCTGCCGGCACAGAGGCGGCAAGGTGGCGCCTTGGCAAATATCCAGGTTCGCGCCAATATTGCATCGAAGACATTTTTATAGGGCATGATAACCCGGTGCAAAGTGGTAGCGTTATTTACAATAGTTGTGGATATGGCGATAATAACGGCGTTGCGGCTAATTCCCTCAACATGCAAAACCAATATTTTCGCGAATATCTTTATGGCGGTAAAGAATTTGTAGATAGTGGCTCTGGCGGCTGTAAAAACCCAACCTCGTGGGATAGCGAGCATAGGCTAAAGAATTTGGGATATACCGACGACAACCAAAGATACTACATGACTGGGTCGGGAGTGGCCTCAAACTATGCCTGCCATCGCTTTGTTTTAGAGGCTGCCACCGATGCCTCAGTTAGCGAGGCCTATGAATGCTGCAAAACCAGAAGTCAAAATACAATTTGTATCGAAAATGCGCCAATGTCAGCTAGCTTTGGCAAGCTTGGTTCTACGCAAGCTAGTTATGATCATGCATTTTGCGAAAGTGGTTCAAGGTGCAGTGTGAAAGGCGTAACATTCGAGCCTTATGCCTCGCAGACAATGTCTAACTTTCTTTGCGCCAAAACTTATTCTGTATGTCCTTATAATCACTTGCTTGGTGGCGGAACAGAGGTTGCTGTATATAAAAATGATGCAGCTGGAAAGCCAACCAGCGATTTAGAAAATTTTTGTCAATATCAAAAACATTGCGTTAAAGTTCCGGTATTGCCTTATATCAGAATTAGCAATTTAGAAGGCGCTTATATTTCTGCTGCTTGCAAAAATTTAAAAGGCGATAGCCAAAACTTTTATAGCTACAACGCCGAGTTATTGCCTGTAAGTGGCCGTGGCTTTGCGGCGCCGCTGGTGCAATGTTTCAAAGAAAGTATAGAAAATGCGCTGCTTAATAGAGCAGGAGATACTAAATGCACCAATCCAGATGAGATCGCCTCAGACGGCGTTTGTGCTAGCGGAAATTATTTCTATAAAAAAGATCAGCCAATCCCAGAAAACGTCTCAAGTTCATTCTTTGTTAGGCTTCAAGACGCTTTGCGCGGTATAATTAAAATGGCATTAACCGTTTCGATTGTTTTATTGGGGGCGATGGTGCTTCTTGGCGGCAGCCCACTCACCAAGAAGCAATTGTTAATGTATATCATGAAGATTGGTCTGGTGATGTATTTTGCCTTGGGCACAGGATGGCAATTTGGCTTTGTAGATGGCATTATCGGCAGCTCTAACCATCTTTCCGACATTATGATGAAGCTCGATTATGCTGATGGCGAAGAGAATAAAAAAGACGGCTGCCAATTTCCGCGCTTCAATTACGCTGATAATAATAGCGAGACGAAATACAACGGCCCAGCATATCCACCCGGAAGAGAATACCTAAAAATTTGGGATACCTTAGATTGTAAGCTAGCGCGGGCAATGGGCTTTGGCCCAGAATTGTCAGTGCCAAATCTTGTTAAAATGATTTTCGCTGGATTATTAACAGGAGGCTACGGGCTCGTATTCTTGGTTGGAACTTTCATCTTCGCCTTCTTCATGATCTCTGTTACTATGCGGGCGATTCATATATTTCTAATGTCTGCGGTGTCAATCGTGCTTCTAATTTATGTATCGCCAATAATGATTACCTTGGCAATGTTTGAGCGCACCAAGGGAATTTTCGGCGGTTGGTGGAAGCAGATTCTTGGCTTGTCATTGCAGCCCGTAATATTATTTGCCTATCTCGGAATTTATATTTCGTTGTTCGATAATATAGTGATTGGTAAGGCAACATTTAGCGGCGATGGGCGCAGTGCGCCAAAGTCCATTGTCTGCAATTCCGAAGCGGCCAATACCAGCATCTATTGTATTTTCCGCGTTGCTGATCTCAAAACTTATAGCGGCCTAGAAATCATTGGAATTGGCTTGCCAGTGCTAACATCAATGAATCAGGAGAAGATGAATACCATCATCAAATCCGCCTTCATCATGTTTATTTTTGCTGGATTCATGGACAAAATTTCAACTTTGGCAGCTGAGTTGGTTGGTGGTTCTGAATTAGAGTCAAAAACGATATCGGTAACGTCAATGGCAAAAAAATCATTTGGCGTAGCTTCTGGTATTCAGCAGCGAGCCTTACGTTTACTTAGGAAGCAGGGAGGATCTGTTGCTGCGGGCGTTGCAAGTAGAGCGAAAAATGCTGTCTTTGCTCTGGCCAATAGGGGGCAGGCCGTTAGACCAAAGGCGCCACCACAGGCCGATAGATCGTCTTCTTCTGGCAATAAAGGAAAAGACTCTTCTTCAGCGCGAGCGCCCTCTGATTCAATTTCTTCAACAGCTCGCGATTAATTAGAATTTTAGTTAGATCAGCTTCTTAGCTTCGGCCAATGTAAAATTCTTTTTGTTTTCATGGCATTGAAATTCGATCATCTTTAAAACATCACCGATCACTGCGTAGCTTGGCTTCAGCCTGTTTGCCAAAAATTCAATCACATCATCGCTAATTTTTAATTGTCGCTGCGAAAGGCCTTGTGCCAATAAAATTTTTATCAAAGTTGGTTCAGGATTTTTTATCTCAACAGTAAAAATATTTTTGAGGCGCGAAACTAAATCTCGCAATGTAAAATTAGTAATATTTTCAACACTTAAAATTAAAAATGCCCTAGCCTCAGATGCTGAATTTATTGCGTGCAGCAGGGTTTCTTCATTTTCTATTTTCTCAATATTTTCTAGAATATAAAAATGATTTTCTTCGAATAATGTTAGAGAATTTATGCTCTCCAAAGCTTCTTTTTGTAAAAAAATAGCTTGAAATTTTTGTGCAAAAATATGCAAAAGATGAGTTTTTCCGCAAGCGCGCTCACCCTTGAGAATAAAGGATGGAATCGTATTTTTGGCAAATGATTTTTGTGCGAAGAATTTTTGTAAAAAATCGGCAGCGTTTTTATTTTCTGCCGCAAAAACAAAATCTTCTTCTCGAAATTGTGTTTGATTTTGCTGCTCTGAAAAATCAAAAATTAATTGTGCCTGACTCACGGAATTTTTTATTCGATAACTTTGGGAACAGAAAAATAATTATATTTAGCATTTTTAGCATTGCGCAAAATGTCATCGGCAATATTGCCATCAGCGATAACATCTGGCATTAAACGAAGGTTATTTTGATGCACGTTGGTTAGCGGCTCAACCCCTTCAGTATTGGCTTCGTTAAGTTGCTCGATCCATGAAATAGTGCCGCCAACTTGCGTGGTTAAAATTTTGCAAGCCGCGTCATCAACTTCAATGCAGGCCAATTTTGCAATTTTCTTGATATCTTCGTTCGTAAGTTGTGTCATATAAAATAAAGTGGCGACGGCTTTTGGGCTCGTCTTTTTATGATTTAATTTGAAGTAAAAATGATTGTAAGAGATCACGCATTATTCCATAAAACCATGCCAAGTCAAGGCAAATTGCTGGGCATTGATGTTGGCACCAAGCGTCTCGGTCTCGCTGTTTGCGACGAATTGCGCTTTCTAACTACGCCAAAAAAAATTATCAACAGGCAAAGCAATGAAAAAGATTTTGCCGAAATTGCCAGAATTTTTATCGAGGAAAAAGCTTTGGCAATCGTGATGGGATTTCCCATTAATATGGACGGAACTTTTAACGAAATGTCGCGTTTTACACAAAAATTCGCTGATGAATTGGATAAATTTCTGCATGAAAAAGTGCAGATTTTTTTTGCAGATGAAAGGCTGACAAGCTTTGAGGCGAAAGAGATATCGCATAGTTTGGCTTCGCGAAAAAAGCAGAAACATTTTGATGATATTGCGGCCAGTGTTATTCTGCGTGATTTTATTGATGTGGTGAAGTCTGAAGGTTGAATTTCCTACACTTCCACCTTCATTTTCTCAAGTTGTTATTGAGGCTTGCGGATTAGAAAATTAATTTATTGTTTTTGTGTGAGAGGGGATAATTGCCGAACATCATATGCAATTAGATTGACTTTGTGGTGCTTCAAAAATTAAAAATTGGCTTCTCTTTTTAACGAGATATAAAACGAGATATAAAATATTAAATAATTCTCGTAACCAACGAGAGACCTAAGAAATTAAAGAATATGCCTCCAAAAACTAGATCAAAAGAATCCCTGGATTCCTCGCATGCAGCAAGTGATAAAAATTCATCACATATCCGCAAAAGAAGTAGCGCTAATTTTTCAACCATTTTAACTTCACTCACTCCACAGAGAACATCTTCCCAAACTGAAGTTATTGCTAGAAAATACAAGGCTATAGCAGAAGAATATAGAAAAAACCCCTCTTCTTTTAAGGATGGTGATACTAAGTCGAATGTAAGGGAATTAATTAAGAAATTTGATCAAATCAAACCGGAAAGAAAAACTACCAAGACAGTAAAAGTGGCTTCCGCAACTTCTCAGAATCATATAATTTCTGACAAATACTTAGGTGCGATCTTAGAGAAAGCAATCGTAAGAATAAGGCAATACATAACCTCTGGCAACCAAACAAAAGTTGGTTTGGCAGAAAGGCAGGAGAAGGCAGTGCAAGTTTTTTTTGAGAAAATTTTTCATTATACTGAAAATAAAGAATTGCAAAATGCACTAAGAGAATTGCAGAAATACTTGCGACCAGATGGAAAGAATGCTGATCTTAAATTGTTGCAAGGTTTGTGTAGTGATGTTGCGGCCAAAGGATCTAACAATGCGGTTGAAGGAGACGCTTCTGCAAATAGTGGTATAGGGGAAGATATGGACGCGCCCCTTGATTTACAAGGTCGATTGCTACCCCCATTTGAAACAATGCGTGATAATTTTCTTGAATTATGTAATATTGTTTCCCTGTTTATTAAAGATGATAATACCATTGGCAGAGATCAAAAATTGCAAGAATTGACGCTTCAAGCCATATCTCCTAATTTGATTGGTGATAAGATCCGGTTTTCATCAAAAGCATATAAAGGCGATATTGGAGATGGAAAATATTATGAATCCCCTAGTTTTCTAGAGAATAGCGTCAAAAACTTTCGTGTAGGAGACTTAATTAATCCGCCAAAAATTACTTCTTCTAAAAAATCATTAACTGCTGCTCAATTAAAACACTTTAAGGAAGGTCTCATTGGTTATAGATCTTATACCCCAACCACTTCAAGAAAAGTAAATTACTACAATCTATCTGCGCCAATTCAAGATGCGGACAGCAGCTCTGACTCACATTCAAGCCCGAATCTAAGCCCAATTCTATTTCCAAATGATGATTATGCTGATGATAAATTAAATCAGTTATTTAGGTTATGTCTTGCGCCAGATACTCGTTATGTTGAACCAACAATTGCCTTGGCAGAAGGACAGTTAAACGAGGTGCTTGATAACTTTATAGCCAGCGCAGTAACAAAGCTTGTAATCGCCATACATGCGGACCATCATTACATGGGAATTTTTATTGAGAAAAAGGATGGTGAATTTTCTATAACATATTTCGATCCAACGGTTTCTTATGAAGATGAAGTGCCTTTACATAATATTCCAAATAATATTCAGCAATCTTTGACGAAAAAATTTCCTAATGTTCAAATTAATTCTATATCAAGCGCAATACAGTCTTATTCTGTTGAGGCGGATAATATAATCATAGATAATAATCATTGCGGACCATTTGTTTGTTATTTTATATCTTTAATAGCCAATGGAAATGCTAGATTAAGCCAAGATGGATCTAATAGAATTCAAATTAAACTTGATAATAATGAATGGAAAAATATCGATGTTTTGAGTAGCACAAATTCTAATGAAATGGGAAATAAAATTAGAGGTTTGCATGACGATATTATTGAAAAGCAAGAGGCGGTTATGAATTCTACGATTGTTTTTAATTTTACCGAAGATCAGCCATCTAGCGCTGTTAGCGTTAAAGATGTGATAAAAAAGTTTGAGAAGCTTAATCAAAGCAATAAAGAGAAATCTATTTAATAATTAAGCATCTTTTTTATTCGAAAACCTAGCAATCTATTGCGACGCGGTCTCGCCGCCCACAAAATTTTAATTAACTAATATTTTTCTCATCGCGTCAATTAAATCACCAATCATCTCATCGCTATGAAGCGGCGTTGCTGTAATGCGTAGGCGTTCATCGCCTTTTACAACAGTTGGATAATTGATATGCTGAACATAAATATCGAATTCTTCTAATAATCGCAGTGAAATTTCCTCGGCTTTTTTTGCGTCGCCAATTACGATAGAAACAATGTGGGATTGATTTTCAACAGTTTTAATTCCCAAGTTTTTGAGTGCAATTTTTAGCATACCAACTTTTTGGCGCTGTATATTTCTCTCGTGCGAACTCGATTGCAAGTGATCTATGTTAGCGATTGCAGCCGCACAAATAGAGGGCGGAAGTGATGTTGTAAAAATGAATCCGGCAGCATTTAGGCGTATTGCGTCAACAACTTCTTGCTTTCCAGCAATGTATCCACCTATACAGCCATAGGCCTTGGCGAAGGTTCCTTGAATAATATCAACTTCATTTTCAAGACCAAGCTCTTCACACAAACCCGCGCCACTATTGCCATAAAGGCCTACGGCATGAACTTCGTCAATGTAAGTTAGGGCATTATATTTTTTGGCAAGATTGACGATTTCGGTAATTTTTCCAAAGTCGCCATCCATTGAGTAGACTGATTCGAAGATGATAATTTTGGGTTTTTCTTGCGGAAATTTTTGCAGCAATTCTTCTAAATGCTCCATGTCGTTGTGGCGGAAAATATGCTTTTCAAGCTTGCTGTTTCTAATGCCGCTGATGATTGATGCATGATTTTTTGCGTCAGAAAAAATGACTAAATCAGGAATTATTTTTGCTAAAGTTTGAATTGTTGCATCGTTGGCCACATAGCCAGAGACAAAGCACAGGGCGCTTTCTTTGTTGTGCAAAGTAGAAACTTTTTTTTCTAATTCAACCATCAAATTATTGTTGCCAGAAATATTTCGAGTTCCTCCAGAGCCAATGCCATAGGACTTCAACGCTTTAATTGCTGCAGCAATTGCTTCTTCATTTTGCCCCATGCCGAGGTAATCGTTAGAGCACCATAACACAATTTTACGACCACTGTGATTATTGATGGCGTAAGGAAACTCGCCCTTCAAGCGCGAAATATTTACAAATTGGCGATAGCGATTTTCTTGGCGTAATTTGTTGATTGAGTTGTGAAATAACTCGCTGTAAATCATTTGGTTTTTTTAACTTTGTTTTTCTATGCACAGAATTTGCACCAGATCAGTGTCTGTGAGGCATCATGAAGGATCTGGGGCTGATATGCAAAATTGGTAGGCAACGTTAAACCTCATCTTTCGCAACGCCAATATCATATTTTCCTTTCCCTTTAGGCGCAACGAAAATTGTTCCAATCAATATTACCATGGCTCCGCAGCCAGACCAAAAATCTAAAACCTCGCCAAAAGCAAAATAAGAAATAATTGAAGTGAAAATTAAGCGCGTAAAATCAAAAGGCTGCACCACCGATAAATCGGCTTTAGAGTAGGCTGTAGATAGCGACATATGCGACAAATTTGAAAAAAGTCCGAGCATCGCCAGCCAAAAAATATCGGTGAGATTTACGCTAGCAAGATGCATCATTCCGAGTGGAATCGAAAAAACTAACATGATGAATGACATATAAGCGACAATGGTTTCGGGCCTATCAGTGTCTGTCATCATCTTCACTATCACGTTAGAAATTGACCATAAAAATGTGGTGATAATTGCTAGTAAATATGCCAATTTAAATTCATGAAATCCGGGGCGAATAATTAACATTATGCCGACTAGTCCTACAGTTAAAGCGATCCAAGCTCTAGCATGAACTTTTTCTTTCAAGAAAAACATCGCCGCTAAAGTTGTGATAATAGGAACAACAAAAGTGAAGGAAACCGCTTCAGGAAGAGGAATTAAGGTGATGGTATAGAACCATATCAGCATTGCTACGAGACCATTTAAGTTGCGCAAAAAATGCAGGTGTAATTTTTTGGTATAAAAAAGTTGGCGCGGGTTTTTAATCATTAAAGGGATGAAGAAAGCAAAGGCAAAAAAGTTGCGCATCATCACAATAAAAAACACATGAAAATGCCCCGATAAATGACGCACAATAGCGATGAGAACTGAAACCAAAAAGCAGGTTAGAATGGCGAAGAGTATGGCTTTGGCATTATTGGATAGTTTGGAAAAAAAATGCATTAAGTTAATTATAAAATTCTGCCGCTTCGCGATTAGTGGTGATTTTTTTGAAATCGATCGAGCTAATAAAAACACTATCGAGCGAACGGGCGCGAGACAGTGCGACATAAGCCTGCCCAGCACTAAAAATATTTGATAAATCACAAGAAATTTTATCCAATGTTAGGCCTTGCGATTTGTGAATTGTGATCGCCCAAGATAGAATTAGCGGAATTTGCGTGACTCCCGCCTCAGTTACAATTTGCCTACTATCGTGATCGAACCTGTCAATAAGCCACTCCTCGGGTGCAATAGTAAGAATTTTTCCATTAGCAAATTCTACCACGGGATAAAATTTTTTTGGTGAAAAATCTTGCACTACGCCAAGCGAGCCATTAATAATTCCTTCTTTTTGGTAAGTATTTTTAATCATCATAACCTGCGCTCCAACCTTTAGTTTCAAGCTTTCAACCGCTAGACAATTTTTGCGCAACAGCTCAACTTTATTCATCTCGCCAAAATATTTTGCCTCAAAAGATTTTTCTTCGCGGGGAATTTTTTTTAATTCAAATTCATTAATTTGCGCCGCTTTTACGTTATGGCTCGTGAGTATTGTTGGCTTAATTGCAAGATCGTCATCAGTGGCTTTAAGCCTTAATTCTAGATGCTTCACATCATCTTCATCTAAATTTCCGAAGCGCAAATTATTTAAAATTTTGATGAATTTTTTATCATGTTGGCGAAAAATTTCTTTGAGGATAAAAGTTTGCAAATGAAGGTTTTTCCAACTTTGTGAGGTGAAGCAAAAATTTTGCGTTTCATCGCCATATCTAGTGATTGGAGCCAGTTGTAAAAAATCGCCGAAAAGCAGCATTTGCAAGCCTCCGAATGGTTTATCATTTTCGCGAACGGCGCGAAAAACTTGATCAAGAATTTCAAATAAATTTGCCGAAATCATCGAAATTTCATCGATGGCTAAAATACGAGTTTCTTTGATGCGACGCCTGATTTTGCTGAATTTTCCGCTAAATAAATTGGCAATAATTTGCTCTATTGGAAGATTAGCAAGGCCAATTCCCGCCCAAGAATGAATAGTGCTGCCGCCAATATTAACCGCAGCAATCCCTGTGCTGGCAGTAACCGCAAGGCCAAGCCTGCTATAATGACGCTTCAAATAATTGAGCAAAAAAGATTTCCCTGTGCCAGCGCCGCCAGTAACCAAAATGTTTGAGCCTTGAGATATTTCGTGGATAACGAGTTTTTGTTCATCAGATAAGAGCTCTTGCTCAGCGTGAGTGAAGATGTCGGGGAGCATGTTTGAGGTGGCTGGTTGTTCAACCCCCACGAAGAGTAGGGGTTTATGCTGTGAAGCAAATCTCCACTTTCACGGAGATTTCTGGAATTATTTTTTGCGTTGTTCAGCAATTTTTTGTTGCAAGGCTTCAAGTGAAACTGCGCCGGGAATTAGCTCTTCGCCAACTACAAAACCGGGAGTGCCATTCACGCCAATAGCTCCACCCAAAGCGCGGTTAGCATTGATCATTGCGGCGATTTTTTCTTTATGAGAGCTTAAAGTGCTTTCAACCTTAGAAGTATTAACGCCAACGCTGGCAACGATTTTCATCACTTCTTCTTTAGTGTTGGCGCCAGAATTCATAGCGGCATCGTGGAACTTTTTGTAAGAAGATGGATCGACAATATTTACCGCTAAAGCAATTGTTGAAATTTCTTCTGAAGATTGCCCCAAAATAGGGAATTCTTTGTAAATGATTTTAACTTTTGGATCGGCCTTAATTAAAGCTTCAACAACAGCATTTGTTTTTTTGCAATAACCACAATTATAGTCAAAAAACTCAACAATGGCAACGTTAGAACCCTTTGGCGCGTAAACTGGAGAGTTTTTGTCGTTGAATAATTCGTCTTTTTTTGGAGCGATATTTTTTTGCGCTGCTTTCATTTGGTCTTCCATCGCTTTGCGCTGCATATTGGTAACCGAGTTAATGATAGCTTGTGGATTAGCTTCGATCCATTTTGCTAAAACTTCTTCAACATCAGCAACATTGCGAATTTTTTGATCTTTATCGAGGCCGCTTGGCTGAACAGCAACTTGCTCTTCCGCTGCTTTATCGGCGCTGTCAGATTTTTTGCCAAAAAAGGCATAAGCGCCACCAACAACCAAAAGGACAGCAGCAATAATGATAACTGGTTTCGCCAATGATGGTTTACCAAGCTTTGAATTAAGAAACATATATTTTTAAAAAAAATTATTTAGAAATGGACAACTCACAACAGTTTAATGACGCAATTTACGAATGCAAAGGTTAAAATTTTCTCCTAATTACGAGGTCGAAAAATCATACAAAAATTTATTTGTTGTAGGTATCGACGAAGCGGGCAGGGGGCCTCTTGCTGGGCCAGTTGTGGCTGCTTGTGTTTTTCTAGATTCTGAGTTTTTGTGTGATGAAATTTGCGCTAAAATTAACGACTCAAAAAAAATTTCTGCAGCAAAAAGAAAAGAGATTTTTTTGCATTTAAAACAAAAGGTAAAATTTGGTGTTGGCATTGTAGATGAAAAAATTATTGATGAGATAAATATTCTTCAGGCTACGAAACTAGCGATGCTAAAGGCTTATGAAGATTTTTGTGTAAAAAATAAAATTTTACCGCAAGTGATTTTGGTTGATGGAAATTTTTCTCCTTTCAAAAAACAAGATCAAATTCAAGAAATTTTGCCGATTGTAAAAGGCGATCAAAAAAGCCTCTCAATTGCTGCGGCGTCTATTGTAGCAAAGGAAGTGCGTGACGAGATTATGCTGCAATTGCATCAAAAATATCCTCAATTTGGTTGGGATAAAAATGCGGGCTATCCAACTAAGTTTCATGTTGATAGGATTTTGGAGTTTGGAGTTTGTGAATTTCATCGCAAGAGCTTCGTCCCAGTGCGCGAGGCCTTGAAAGTGACAATATAAATAAAAATGAAAATAATTTCTGAAAAAGACTCTGCGGCAATTTCTCTCGCAGTTGATTTTTTGTGTGCAGGAAAAGTTATTTCCTTCGCTACAGACACTGTTTATGGAATTGCTGTTGACGCCTCTAACAATAAGGCCATAGAGCGAATTTATTCTATAAAGAAACGCGATAAAAATAAGCCAATAGCCATTTTTTTGCCAAATTTGTTAATGGCAGAAAAGATTCTTTCCTTTGATGAAATGGCAAAAAAAGTTGCCGAAAAATTCTCGCAAATTCCCCTAACTCTAATTTTAAAAAAACGGCCTAGCGCCTTGATAAATCTGGCTCCAAACCTTAATCAAAATGATGAATTTTTAGGATTTAGAATTGTTGAAAAAAATTTTATCAGTGAATTATTAAAAAATTTTGGTGGAGTTTTGGCGGTAACCAGCGCCAATATTTCTGGTGGCGAGGCCTCTATTTCGGCCGCTCAAGTAAAAAATTATTTTAATTTTAATGATATTGATTTATTAATTGATGGTGGAATTTGCGCGAAAAAAATTCCCTCAACTGTAATTAAAATTAGCGATAATCAAATGACAATTCTGCGTGAAGGTGAAGGTTTTAACATCAACTCTCTTGCGTTATGAAAACAGTAATAGAGCTTCTGCGAAAGCCATTGGTAAAAATTATTGGTCTAGCTCTTGTGATATATTTTGGTTTATTTGCGGATAAAAAAAATCCTGATAGTTTGGGCAATCGCCTATCTTCAGATCGTATCAAACAAAATATTGATCAGGCGCAAGAAAAGGGCGCCTTCATTCTTTCTAATATAGACAAGGCCCGTCAAATAGGGGCTGGAGGCACTGTGGAGGTGGTTGAGCCATCACAAAATTTTTCTACTATTACCGTGCAAGATATTGAAGATGGCGAGGGAGATGAGATTTTAAAATGTGGCGATGAAGCAGAGATCGCTTACGATATTCATGTTGCGGGCAGTAATGGCCAGCTTGAGTTTGTGCCGCAAGAAAAATTGCTAATCGGCAGCAACGCTAACCGCTTGTTAGAGCGCAAAATTATTGGCATGAAAAGTGGTGGAGAGAGGATTATCAACGTTCCGCGCGATTTTAAATCTGCCAATCAAAAATTATCCTTCTTGTTAAAATTTAATGAAGCGGCTTTGCAATATAATGTGCGCTTGCTTAAATTTAGCGCTAGCAACAGCGACAAAGTTAATTGCTCTGCAAATAATCAATAAAAATGTCCAATAAATCAAAAAAAACAAAAGAAGCTTGGGCAAAATTTTTATGCGATTATGTGCCGTTGATAATTTTTATTATTATTTATAAATTCTCTCCTGCTTCCGATCCTTTAATACCAGCTACTTTCGGCCTTTTAGTTTCAAGTTTTATAGCGCTAATTATCGCTTATATTCTCACTAGAAAAATTGCCAAAATGCCATTAATTTCGGCTATAATTTTAGGAGTTTTTGGGGGCCTCACGCTAATTTCTGGCGATGATTTATTTATCAAAATTAAACCAACTTTAATCAATTTATTATTCGCGGCAATTTTGTTTTATGGATATTTTTCAAAGAAGCCTCTAATCAAGCATTTGTTCGGTGAAAGCCTGAAAATGGAGGATCGCGCTTGGTTAATTTTGTCTTTGCGTTGGGCAATATTTTTTATTTTTCTCGCAGTTTTAAACGAATTTATTTGGCGTAGTTTTTCAACTGATTTTTGGGTAAATTTCAAAGTATTTGGCGTATTTCCAATCTCAATGATTTTTACGCTTTCGCAAGTGCCATTCATGATTAAAAATATAAAAGGGAAGGGCGATGCCTCATGATTTTCTCTCCAACGAACAAAAAGGCGTTCTTTGCGTAATCGCTTCTGGCTTACTATATGGCCTTCTCGGCTATTTTGGCATGACAATAATCGCTGAAGGTTTTTCGCGTTATAACATGCTTTTTTGGCGCTTTTCTGTTGCCAGCATTTTCATGCTTTTCATCATCTCACCCAAAATAAAAACCCTCTCTGAGAGTCCTCGAGAAGTTCTCAAAATGTTTTTCTTTGGCGCTATATTTCATGGTGTTGCGGTTATCCTCTATTTCACCTCTGCGATCTATGTAGGCACTGGCATTGCGATGGTTTTATTTTTTCTTTATCCAGTTATCGTAATACTTTTGAATCGCGTATTTTATCATACAAAAATCAGCAAAACTTATTATTATTCAATCTCGCTAATCCTTCTGGGCCTAGTGCTCCTAATTGATATTACAAATTTAAATCTCAATATTTTTGGTATTGTAATTGGAATTCTTGATGCAGTTTTTTATGCGCTTTATGTCGTTGCAAGCAAGAATAGCAAGCTCTCATCGGTCTTAGCAACTTTTGCAATGGTGCTTGGTTGCGTTCTTACTACATTTATTTTTTCTGTCTTCGATAGCAGCTTTCAAGTGCCGACAACTTTCGCTTTGTGGCTTAATGTAGTCACCATGGGCGTGCTCTGCACAGCTTTGCCAATTTTATTTTTCTTGAAGGGTTTGCAATATATCGATTCAGCGAAAGTTTCAATATTGGGCGTTACCGAGCCGCTGGCTGTAATGTTTTTCAGCTATATTTTGTTGGGAGAAAGAATGACTCTATTACAGTTTTGTGGCGCGATGTCAATTTTGTTTGGCGCAGTAATGGTGCTGAATCCGCTCAAGGCCTTAAATTCTTTTAGAAACCGCAATCGCAAATTTCGTGGTTAGCTTTACCATGGCCGAGAGTGGCTTAAAATAAGGCAGATCGGCCGCTTTGTGCTCATAGCCAATATCGCGATGCTCTAATTCTTCGGCGCGAAATTTTTCGATTTTTTCTTTCAACAAAGCAATTTTCTCGCGTTCATTTTCTGCTAAAAAACTTTCCTCTTTTTCAATGAGATTTAGTTGTTGCGCATAATGTTCGTCAATCACCTCTTCAACCGCTGTGGTGCAGCACATCGCGGCTCTTTTATCTAGCAATCCCGTTACAAATCCGAGCGCAAATCCGCCAACTTTCCACAAAGGCTGCATAATGGTTGGGCGAATTTTTTGTGCCGAAATTTCTTTGTTGAAATAATCGAAATGAATATTTTCTTGATCTTTCATATGCTGCACTAACTCAACGCTATCAAGGTCTTTCTTGAGTTTAAGCGCGGCAATTTGTCCATCATAAATAACTTTCGCACCAAATTCGCCAGCGTGATTTACGCGAATAATTTCAGAGATTTTTTGTTTGTTTAGCATGATTCTTTACTTAATTATTGCTTAAACATTGTTTCAACAACCTATTTTTATACAAGAGGAACTTGCTGTCGACGGCACAATTTCTTGTCAATTATCGTCCGCATGAAATTGTTAATCGAAAAGGCTGCAAATATTTCTAGGCACGATAAGTCAAAAATATTCGAAACGCTTATAGAAGGCGGCGGAGCCTTTGTCCATAACCAACCCTAAAAGCTTGGATAGATTTGCGGCTTATAAGCACAAAACAATAGCCCATCACTCCTTATGATAAGGGTGCCCAGCAATAATAGATTGCGCCCGATAAAGCTGCTCCATCAACATTGCGCGCACCATTAAATGCGGAAAAGTCATTAATCCGAGCGCTATTTTTAAATTAGCTACAGCAACAATTTCGGCCGCTAAACCATTGGCTCCGCCAATCAAAAATGTTAAATGAGAATCGCCTTGAACTGCAAAATTAGAAATTAATTTAGCAAAATTCGGGCTAGTAAATTCTTTACCTTTTTCATCAAGGGCAATCACTACAGAGCCCGATTTTATTGCCTTCGCAATTAATTTTCCTTCGCCTTCTTTAATTTTATCAACCGATAAATTATGGGCATTTTTTAACTCTAACTCGCGCAATTCAATATCCCATTTCATGCGCTTAAGATAGTTCTCAAAAGCAAGACGATGCGGCGAATTTTCAAATTTACCGATTGAAATAATTGTGATTTTCATTTAAATGAGATGCTTTCATTTTCGAAACTAAACAGATAGTCTTTTGGGATCGAGCCAATCAAATATATTCTTATGAATAAAACAAAAATTGCAATCTATCCAGGAACTTTTGATCCGATCACTTTTGGGCATCTCGATATTATCAAACGCGCCAGTGAATTTATTGATCATTTGGTGATTGCTGTCGCTAAAGACACCGCCAAGAATCCTTTATTCACGCTGGCAGAAAGGGTTGAGCTGGTAGAAGATGAGGTAGCAAATTTGGGCAGCGATACAAAAATTTCGGTTGAGCAATTTGAAGGATTGCTAGTAGATTTTGCTGTAAAAAAAGGTGCACGACTAATTATTCGCGGTCTGCGCGCCGTTTCTGATTTTGAATATGAATTTCAAATGTTCGGCATGAATGCAAAATTAAATCCCGAAATTCAAACAATATTTTTGCCTGCCTCAGAAAATAATCATTTTATCGCATCGAAGTTCGTAAAAGAAGTGGCGCGGCTTGGCGGCGATGTTACAAATTTTGTTTCGCCTTACGTGGTAAAAAAACTTAAGGAAAAAATGAAAATTTAAAAGTTAAGTTAGAAAAAAGTTAAGTGAAAATATGATAAAAAAGAATTCTCGACTATCTTAGTCTCGCCCCTAGACGGCACGCCGAAGCGGGGCGAGACTAAGATAGTCGAGAATTCTTTTTTATCATATTTTCACTTAACTTTTTTCTAACTTAACTTTTAAATTTTACAAAATTCTCACAAATGCAAAACATTAAAGACGAAATCTGGATCATCGTCGATAACCGCCCCGGCAACTATTCGCAAGCCATCGGCCTTGCTAACGAAATTGGTTTTGAATCGCGCATAATCAATATTTCTTACGGATTTTTTTCTTTCTTGCCTAATTTTATTTTAGGCTCTTCGCTGCTCGGTGTAACGCGCGCCACCAAAGATAAACTCAAAAGTTTTGGCTATTTTCCAAAGCTGATAATCTCTGCGGGGCGTAGATCTGCCCCCGTTGCGCTGCACATAAAAAAACAATCGCAAAATCGCAGCAAAATTGCGCAAATAATGAACCCAGAATTTGCTCACGAAAAATTCGATTTCATCATTTTGCCAAGCCACGACAAAATTAGTGGCCGCCACAAAAACATCGTCCGTACCTTAGGATCGCTCACTAAAACCAACGAACAAGCAATTAATGCAGAGTGTGAAAAATTTTCCTCATGGTTTTGCGATTATCAAAAAACTAAAATCGCTGTTTTAATTGGGGGCGATTCTAAAAACACAAAACTCGCTAAAGAATCGGCGATAAAATTGATCAAAAAATCTTGTGAAATTGCTAAAAATATGAACGCAAAATTGTTAATTTTAAATAGTAGGAGAACTTCTGCTGAAGTTACAAAGTCAATAAAATCAAAGCTTTACGGCGATTTTAAATTTTTTAATTGGAAAGAAATAACGAATGGTGAAAATCCTTATTTAGCAATTGTGGGCTTTAGTGATTTTTTTATAGCCACTGGAGATTCGGTTTCGATGATCTCAGAAGCTTGCTCTACAGGCAAGCCGCTTTATATTTTTGACGAAAAAAATATTTCCTCTATGAAACATAAAAAATTTCATCAAGAATTAATCGCGCAGAATTATGCAAAAAGAATTAATAAAACAACTTGCCTATTAGAGAAATTTTCGGCAAAAAAGTTGCAAGAAACTAAAAGAGTTGCGATGATAATTCAAAATGCGCTGAAGAATTAATTTGATATGTTATTCAAAAAACAAGTGAGTGCTGCGAAAGAGCTGTTTTGCTGGCTTAAACACTTGTCCGTTGTTTTGGTTGTTTTATTTTCTCTATTTTCTTGCACCGATCAAGGTTGTATTGAAGCTGACGATTTTGGTGAATACGATACGCAAACCCTAGAAGTTCGCGCTAACAACACCGCAGATAATTGCACTTTTGATGTTTCGAAGCCCCTCACCGATGCCTCGCAAGGTAGTGGTTTAAAAACTTGCTTGGCTCTCGCTACAGATGTCAAAGTTTGTGATGCAAATGATATATGTCAAGAAAGTCAATCTGGTTGCGCAGGATTAGCTGGCCCTTCATACAGAAGTCTGTGTACTAGCAACTGTATTGCGGAGTGTATATCTAATGTTGGTGCTGGCGATCCAGGTATATCAGAGCCAGCTTGGATATCGACTTCGGAAAAAAATGGCGGCCAAAATGGCGGCGTCACTATCAGTCCGAACTCTTTAGTTTATATCAGGGCTGTTGGCTCGGTGCGGCTTGGCGACAAACTTCCTTTCCCCGATTTCTTTGTCTCAACAGATACTTTTATGCCGCAATCAAAAAGGGCAGATTGGACAAATCAAAATCTTGATCTAAAGGTGGGTAAGGCCATAAACCTTTCTTTTAGCGGCAAAATCGATAATGATGGCTCTCTAATGAATGGCGGGGCGAATAAAGTTGGTCGAGTTGGTGCTGGTGCCTCCTCCACCTTTGATCATGCAGTTTATAATGCTGGCAGAAGGTTGATAGCTTATATGATTCCCGGTCCAAGCGGCTACAGCACTGATAATTCGAAGCCAGTAGAAAATGAGCAATATCTCAATATACCACTCTTGCCAGACGTAAATTTGTGGCAGTGTAATTATGCTGGCGCTAGTTTTAAGCAAGCGGCATGTAGCAATAAAAGCTACAAAGATAACGGATATCCCAATGTTAATGATGCTCTGGTAGCCAGCACATTCCCCGTCACCTCAGATGCGCAATCCACAGTTTTAGGTCAATATGGCGGCATGGTGAGATGGGCTGGAGATAATATTGAGCCCGATAGTTTTGATCCCTTCGCCATTGCTAACGTTGTTTGTGGAGCAAATTGCAGCAATGTTGGCGCTGTCGATCCGCTTAAGGGAGCGATGGTTGGAAATTTTTCATCATCCGACATTACAATCATTCCTCCTGTGGCCTCCAAGGTCTCATTCAAACCTCCTGTGGCCTCCAAGGTCTCATTCAAAGTATTGTTAAATCCGGCTAATCGTAGTTGCGACGACACTATAGACGTCACGGTGACCGATTCTGGTGGCGCGGTTCTATATTATTTTACTAATGCTGGCGGTATGGGCGGCCAACCAATTGAGGTTACAAGCTCAAGATGGAGCGCTACGCATGTGCCAGTTGAAATTGGTCAAAAAATTATCATTAAGAAAAAGGCAGTAAGGTCTTACTCCTTTAATGGAAATGCTGTAAGTTGCGATAGAGCAATAGCGGTAAGGTTTGGCAAATATCAAGATATTGCAATTAATCAATCTGGCTTTGTAAGTTTTGCTCTTCTTGGAGGTTCTGCTGGAGGCGCGACTAGTTGTTCTATAAAAGCTCGCATCATCAATCCTTCTGGAAAGCACACAGCTTCTACCGTCGCCGCTGATTTTTATGAATACGCAAATTTTAATGCGGCAGGGGATCCAATGTCCAACTTAGCAGTGCCAATGTTGGCGCGAAACTTATTATGGCAAAATGCGGGAATTAGTAACGGATCGAAACAAGTTTTTGTGCGCAAAGGGCAAATAATTCGTTTTTCGCCAGAGACTTGGAACGGCACTTGGAGCACCGATGGTGGTGCGCGCGAATGCGGAGTTGGTATGGCGATGCGAATAGAGCCGCGTCCAGCCTTGCTATGTAGGGGTTATGGCAATACCGAGGTTTTGAATCCGCTATGTCGCACCCTAAAACTTGATAGTTCAAATGGCGCCTTAATTGGCTGTGATGAAGTGGAGCAAGAGTGCAGTAACATTAGCAGCACGTCGGCATATTGCCCAAATGCTGAATGTGTTGCAGCTATAAATTGCACCAATGGCGTTTTTGGAGGCGTACCCACCAGATACGATTGCACCAAAGCATCTACGCCAAAATGTGTCATACCAGCTAGTTCTGGTTATACCGCAGCTTCGTGCAATGCTTGTAACGCACTAAGACTCGCCAATGCGCAGTTACCGCCAAAAGTATCAATGCCAAACATTGCTTTATGCTACGATCTTGAGTCATACAGGGGAAGGGTTTCCAATATTCCAGTTAGCGGTTTTTCAACAGAGGATCTTGCTAAGCCAGATATAGCAAAGGGCGCAACGCTCATTACTAGTTTTAACGGCAATTATGGCAACTTTTCTGGTTTTGGCATAAGTGGCAAAGTTGATGGCGTCAATAAAAACATTATTTACCAAGTAGCGCAGCCCATTATTATTTCTAAAAATGGACGTTTAAAATTTCTATTTCTTGATGGAACAGACTTTGTCAATGAAGCTGCGGGCTACGCAGATAATAATCCAACATCTTCCAGCCCCTATAATGGAGTCAATGGTTTTAAAGTTAACCTTGCGAGCGCACTAGAATTCAGTAATGGCGAGTGGCTAGAAGCCAAGCTCTGCGAGCAATTAGGTGATTCAGGTGAAGAATTGCTATCCTGCAAAAAAGTTACCCTTCCAGCTGGTGCCTTTACCAATTTAGCTGGACAGCCTAAAATTGTTGAGCTCGATGGCCCTTCAGGCACCAGTCTTTCACCAGTATCAAATGCGCCATTTTATTTTGATGTCGCCGGAAACCTAATTCGCTCCAAGAGTCCTGTCGCAAGCGATTGCGTTGGGGTTCAGAGTGGCGATACATACTACTGCCATAATAATACAACGGTCGACGTCTCAAGAATTAGACTTACCTTTAAAATAAAAGATCCAGAAGCGGCAAATTGCGACACTGCAAAACCTACGGTTTCTAACCCAGAGAACCCCAATGGCATAATTATTACCAATCCGCGTTTTGTAGTAAGTGATTGCGTAGTTGGTGGTGGGGCGGGAGAAAGAAATGGCATCACAAACAGCGGTTCTGCTTGCGTTGCTAACCCGAATGCTGGCAAAACTTGTGTGGCGGCCGACGACGCCGTGGCTGGCGGCTGCACCAAAGAATTCCGCTGCGTCAATAAATACGCCAATAATAGCGGAAAATATTACGTCACCGTGCGAGTAAAAACTCCGGGAAGTGGTACTATTTCGAACATCGTCGGTGATGTTATTTCGCCAGTAGTTGAGGCAATGGACGGCACTAAAGATGGCACCAAAATCGGCCAAGCTGAAAGAATCTATAAATTAATAATTAGCGATCCTAAATATCAGGCCATTCTGTCAATTTCTCTCGTTGTAATGTTTACTTTTTACGGCTTCGGCTACCTAATCGGCGTTACAGAGGCGGGTGCTAGCGATATTATCAGCAAGCTTGTAAAAATTTCCGTAATTTACCTTTTTGTTGGGCCAGAAGGTTGGACATGGTTTAACGATATTGTGGTTAAGTTTTTTAAAGATGGCACAGATTATCTGGCCTTCCTAATGGCCTCGTCGTTCGATAATTCGACAACATTACAAAACGCAATTCAAAACTCAGATTTCTACGATAAATCAATTTTATTCAGCAGCGTCGATAAAGTATTCGGCATTTTCTTCTCCTCAACTGTGCAGAAAAAAATCTCGGCATTGCTCTTTGCTAGTATATTCGGTTGGGCATATTTATTAATCATTTACTACGGATTATTGCTTTATGTTTACGCCGTCGCCAACGCAGTTCTACTCTATCTAACCTCGCAAGTATTTATCTCGATCCTCTTTGTTTTGGGGCCGCTATTCTTCGTTTTCACACTCTTTGCGCAAACGAAAGAAATGTTCGATAAATGGCTCAGCCAGCTAATCAGCTTCTCGTTGCAGCAGATATTTCTTCTCACAACGCTCGCCTTTTTCAACATGATGATGTATGAGGTGATCAAAATGGTTCTTGGCTATAAAATTTGCTGGGATGAAGTTTGGACAATTAATATCATTACGCGCATTACCCTAATGTCATTCTGGACAATTTCTTCTCTGCCGCCAAGGGTCAATGCTCAATCCGACGTTGGAAACATTGGCAATCCAGACGGCATCCCATCTTTCTTCACTATTCTCTTCATTTGGGTGATAGCCGATTTAATGCTCAAATTCGTTACATTCATGACCGACATGGCCGCTTCAATCAGTGGTGGTCTCAAGGCTTCTTCTTTGGGTGCTGGCGTTAAAGCTGCAGCTCAAGGAATGCAAAAATTTGCTGGTGCAAGAGTTAGTGAAATTTGGGATAAAACTGGCGGAGAGGCCGTCAGAAAACTCGATAAATCTCTATTTGATTCTGGCGCAAAAGCCGATCAAGAGCGCGCCGCCAAAAAACAAGAAAATGCCAAAAACTTTGCTCATAAAGGCGCCATGGCCGATGCTGGCAGTAAGGCAGTTAGTGACTACAAGCGTAAAAATGGCGCAGACTTGGTGACGATGTCAAAAGAAGACCAAGAAAAGTTGTTAACCAAAGTTAAAAATGAAGCGATGACTGCAGAAGGTATAAAGCGCGGCCTCAGCAAAGAAGATGCAGAAAAAATTCAAAAAGATAAAGGTTTTAAATATGTAGGAGAAAATGTCTTGGGCGCCGCTTATCAGGCCGCTAAACAAGGCTTAACCAAGGGCGGAAGTCTTAGAACTTCGCTTTCAGAGCAAAAAACTGACCTCAGTTTTTCTGGAAAAGAAGCAAAAGAAGCGTTTAAAAATACCGATAGTAAAGGCAGAGCAGACTTCCTCGATGCTATTAAAAAAGACAATGTAAGAGTTGAAAAAAGTGGATGGGAAGGGCTTAAAAAATCAGTTAAAACTCTCGGCGGAACAACAACAAAACTTAAGCAAGCAGCAATAGATGTTGGCAAGTTTGTGCATGATAAAGACTATGATGAAGCAAGAGATCAGCTTGTAGATGAAGGCGTAATTCCAAAAATGGCAGCAGGAACCTACGTCTCCCTTCCTAAAGAGGCCAAAGATAAAATTCGTAAGCGCGCGGCAGCAAATATAAAACAGCGCGACATAAAGAAGAAATCGTCCAGCGACAACACCATTGCAAAAATGGAGCAATTCGCCCAATCTTACGACGAAAAAGAGGATAGTGACTCGGGCGAGTACGCTAGATCCGAAGGCCTTGGCTCTGCTTTGCTTGGTAGAGAAAAAACATTCGCAATGGCTCTAGAGCGCAGAAAAAAAGCAGGAAAGAAAGCCAAAGAAGAGAATGTCGCCATGAGAAAAGAGGGTCTTGAGGAGAAAAAACTAGAGACCCAAGAAAAATTCGATGAGGCCGAGGAAGATGTGACTAGATGCGACGGTATCATAGATGAAATTCAAGGAGATTCTGAATTCCAAAGAAAGACTGCAGAATTTGAGGATTTGAGAGGGGTTGCTGTCAGTAAAAACACAACCAGTCAGCAAAAAAGCGATGCTCGCAAGAAATTAGCTGCTCTTCAATCTGATCCAGTTTTTAAGAAGCAAAATCAAGATCTAAAATCGATTACGGCTCAAAGAAGAGAATCTGCCAATAAAGCGGCTAACTACCAAATTTCAATAAACAATACCGATAAAGAGATTAATGCAATAAACTGGGCTCAGGAAAGAAATAATCCACTGCCTCAAGATCCAGATGAGTCGCCTCTTTAATCGCAAAAAGTAGGTGCGCAAATCAATTCAAGAGTAGCGCAGACTTGCAGTTAAAGCTAAAAAATCATCAACAAAACCAATTGATGACAATTAGTTTAAAACTTTTTACGATTATTCCCTTGACTTTTTTGCAATTTCTCGTTTTAATTCGCGACCCTTTTTTGCTGGTGTCAGCAGTTTTGATTTTTTAAAGAAGATTTTAGCAAATTTAAAACAGTTCTTAATTTACATATTTTATGCTTAAAACATACGTTGCGCGCCCTAAAGAAATCACAAGAAAATGGTGGATCGTTGATGCTGAAGGCCTAGTTCTTGGCAGAGCTGCTTCAATCATTGCAAATATTTTGCGTGGCAAACACAAGCCAACATTCACTCCAAATTTTGATTGCGGAGATCACGTTATCATCATCAATGCTGAAAAAGTGAAGTTAACTGGCAAAAAAATGGCCAACAAAACTTACTACTGGCACACTGGCCACCCAGGTGGAATCAAGCAAAAAACCGCTCAACAAATCATCGAAGATAAATTCCCTGAAAGAGTTCTAGAAATGGCCGTTTCAAGAATGATCTCACGTGGTCCTTTGCAACGCGACATCATGACTAAACTTCGTATCTATAAAGGTTCTGAGCATCCTCATCAAGCGCAAAGCCCACAAAAACTTGATATCGCCTCTATGAACAGAAAAAACACTAAATTATAATTATAATATGAACTCTCTAAAAGAAATCATCGAAGCAGCTTCTGAATTAGTTGAAGTTAAAAGAGAACCTAAAATTGATGCACAAGGCAGAGCCTCCGCAACAGGCAAAAGAAAAAATTCCGCTGCTAGAGTTTGGATCAAAAAGGGCACCGGGAAAATCACTATCAACAATCGCGATGGCAGAACTTACTTAGGTCGCGAAATTCTATTCAACATCGTAAACTTCCCTTTTGTTGTTACTAAAAATGATAATAAATTCGATGTTGTTGCTACAATCAGTGGCGGCGGATTAAGTGGTCAAGCAGGCGCTTTGGCTCACGGTATCAGCAAAGCCCTATCAGATTTCGATCCTTCAATTCGCAAAATCCTCAGAGTTGGCGGATTTTTAACTCGCGATTCACGCGTTGTTGAGCGTAAGAAATACGGCTTGAAAAAAGCGCGTAAAGCTCAAACTTACAGAAAACGTTAATTTTATTTGGCACTTGTGTCATTTACTTTGGGGAGCGGTTGTCATTAAAATATGATGCCGCTCCCTTTATTTTTATCTCTTGCTAGCATGATAAAAAAATCTTTCCCCATTCTTATTGCATCTGATCATGCAGGTTTCGATCTTAAAAAATTTTTAGTTGAAGAGCTTGAGGAGGATGGTTTTGCAGCAATTGATCTTGGATGTGATTCTGCGGAAGAATCTGTCGATTATCCAGATTTTGCACAAAAATTAGCGAAAAAAATTATTGCCAAAAAAGCTAAATTCGGAATTTTAGTTTGTGGCAGCGGAGTAGGAATATCAATAGCTGCCAATCGTTTTAAAGAAGTGCGTGCCGCGCTTTGCGCTAATGCAAAAATTGCTAAATTATCGCGTTTGCACAATGATGCTAATATAATTTGTTTGGGTGCTCGCCTTACTGCGCCAAAGGCTGCACTTGCCGCAGTTAAAACTTTTTTGACAACAGAATTTGAAGGTGGAAGACATGAAAGAAGAGTTACAAAATTATCAAAATAAATCAATGTTATGCGAGAAAAGCCTTGCCAAGCAAGGGCTCGTGACGCACCAAGTCCCGCAAGATTCTTCGCGACTAATCAGAAGTTATGGGCGCATAAAATCGCGCAGACTTTCAGATCATAAAAATTTTCTTTTAGAGAATTTGCTCGCAAACTATGAGATTTACGATGAGCATTTTTCATTAAAAAATTTATCTATAGAAAATTCTTCGCTAAAAGATGCTCCTGCAAACCCTAGGGCTTTTGACGGCAAATTTACTAAAATTTCTTTTGAAATAGGTTTTGGTTTTGGTGATTTTTTATTCGCCAAAGCGCAATCAATACCAAACCAGATTTTTCTAGGGTGCGAGCCGCATTTAAACGGCGTAGTGAATGTGTTGGCAAAACTAGAGGAGGCGCCATTGTCAAACGTTAAAATTTCACGACAAGATGCGCGCGAATTGCTCAGCAAATTTGATGATAATTTTTTTGATGAAATTTATATTTTATTTCCTGACCCGTGGCCAAAAATAAAGCATTTCAAGCGCCGCTTAATTAATCTTGAATTTCTTGATAATTTGCTGGCGAAAAAAATAAAATCTGGTGGAAAATTAATAATCGCAACCGATCACGATTCTTATAAAACTTGGATTTTATCAGCGGTTTCAAAAAGCCGCCAATTCAAGTGGGAAGCCAATTGCAAGCATGATTGGCAAACGTTCCCTAATGATTGGATAACAACAAAATATCAGAAAAAAGCAGCTTTAGAGGGCAGGGTATCAGTTATTTTTAATTTAACAAATGCGTGATGAAAAATTTGCTAAATAAATTACCAAAAGTGCGTGGCGAATATCGCGAAAATGCGGCGCTAAAAAATTGGTTTGATGTTGGTGGCAAGGCAGAAATTCTTTTTAAGCCCGCTGATATCAATGATCTGCAAGATTTTCTAAAAGTATGTCCGCAAGAAGTTGCCATTACAATTCTTGGTGCTGCGTCAAATGTTATTATTCGTGATGGTGGCATTGAAGGAGTGGTTGTAAGGCTTGGCGCTGAATTTGCCAAAGTTTTAGTACAAGATGAATTTATTATAGTAGGTGCTGCGGCCTTGTGTGGCAACGTTGCGCTGCATAGTCGTAACGCTGCTTTGGGTGGATTAGAATTTCTTACGGGTATCCCCGGATCAATAGGTGGAGCTATCGCGATGAATGGTGGTTGTTATGGATCGGACATGTCGCAAATTTTAATAACGGTGCGCGCCCTTGATTATCAAGGCAATATGCATGAATTAAAAAATGAAGATTTTAAATTTTATTATCGCGGCAATAAAATTGCGGCAAATTTTATTTTTGTTGAAGCGGTGCTGAAGGTTCAGAAATCAAGCGCTGAAGAGGTATCGCAAAAAATTTCTGAGCTCAATAAAAAGAGAGAAGAGGCGCAACCTATTCGCGCTAAAACAGGAGGCAGCACCTTCAAAAACCCTGCCGCGCTTGATTCTCAGCTTAAAGCATGGCAATTAATTGATGCCGTTGGTTATCGTGGAGCAATGGTTGGCGATGCGCAAATTTCAGAAAAGCATTGCAATTTTATGATTAATACTGGCAAGGCAAGAGCTCTTGATTTGATTGCGCTTGGCACCAAAGCTAAAAAGGCCGTGAAAGAAAAAACCGGAATAGAATTGGAATGGGAAATAAAAATACTTGGTAAGGATTAAAACTACTTGCAATTTATTTTGTTTACGAAATTATATCGCAGTTATTTCTAAATCTTGCGCTGTTTAACACTTGATGTTTTTATAGTGTTTTAGGCGTGTTCCTTAATATTTTACAACAAATTCCAAAGCTTATGAAAAAAATCTCTCTTGCAGTAGCAAAAATCACCGTTTTATCATTTTTCATGCTTATGATAGCGCCAGCAGTATTGCCAGTTCTTTCTAGTGCACATGCTCAAGTTGCTTCAGTTTCTGGCACTATGGTTTCTGCTAATTCGAATAATAACGCTTTGGTTGGCACAATGTGTAACGCTCTAAAGCTTGTTACTGGCAACGCTGGTAAAGCCTTTGCAGCCTTTGCAATTATCTCTCTCGGTATCGGTTTCTTCACTGGTAAAGTGTCTTGGGGTTTGATGATTGGTGTTGCGGCAGGTATTGCTGCGATGTTTGGCGCTCCTACAATCGTTGCTGCTATCAGCGGTAAAGATGCATTCGATTGCGGTAATTAATTTAAGTTTTTAATAGGTAGTTTTATGGCTAGAAGATGTGATTTACTTGGTGTTGGCGTTATGAGTGGTAACAAAGTTTCCCACTCTAATCGCAAAACCAGAAGAAAATTTTTACCGAACATAAGAAGCATTTCTTTTAAAAGCGATGTTCTTGGTGTTGATGTAACGTTAGACGTTACAGCTTCTACCCTTAGAACGGTTAACAAATATGGCAATATTGACAATTTTTTAGTCAATAGTCGTTTTGCGCATCTAACTGAAACTGCAAAAAAATTGCGCACTCAAATCAAGAAAAAATTGATTAAAAGTGGCAAGCTTGACGAAGTAAAATTTCCTAGAGTTGAAAGAAAAATTAGAGTAGCAAAAGTTGCTGCGGCTTAATTGGTTTACTAAAAAACGGGACCCAATTTATTTTGCGTCCCGTTTTTTGTTGCGTGTTTTTTAAATTTTGCACAATAAGTTTTGTGAAATGATGGTCTTTAAGATCGCTTATAGCATTAAATGTAAGTTCGGGAAGATAATAATGTAGAACCAGCTTATCTGGCTGGGTTTAATTAAAAGCCCTCTTTAAACAAAGTAACTTCACAATTCTCCACTGCAATAATATTTTCACATTCTTGATATTTGAAGCACTCTTCGGCAGTTTTTTCATCTCCAGAACACTCTTCTGCGCTTAGATGGCGAGCGTTTAAAATGCTAGAATTCTTCATTTTGCAAAGCTGTAAATTTTCTATAGCTGAGATATTCGGCTCATCATTTTTTGATAAGGCCATAATTTCTGTCGGATATTTTTTTTCGGAGAATAAAATATATTCGTTGAGACCTTTAAAATCGTATTCATCTTTATAAATTCCAGATTTTATAATGATTTCGTCATCTTTTTTGTAGAGATTGTAGAAGTTATATAGGTTTTCGGCTTTTTGGCATTTTGAAATATTTTCTTCTTTAGTAAGACTGCCTTTGACTAACTTCAGATTACTAATTTCACCATTTTTTGTATTAAAAGAGATCAGATTACCGTTGTTGGATATGAGGGAGTGTGCGCCGTCTTTGACTTGCACGGTAAGTGCTCTATCTTTATAGAGTTGTGTAGCAAAAATTTTGTCGAGAAAAATAGCTAGCTTTGTTTCGTGTAAATAGGGATCGCTGAGCATTTTATCGCGAAAAAAACAGCTTTGTCCTAAGGTTTTTTCGCAATTATTTTCTGCAAGGGATGTTTGCAAAAAATAAGACGAGTCTATACGCTGTGAGGCTGTTTCTTTGGCGATATTTTTTCGCGTAGCGGCTTTTTCTTTTGCTGATGCGACCAATGGCTGCAAGATTGCAAAGGTTGCTATATAAAGTAATAATTTACGATTCATATTTCTTATAATGTCTGATTTTTATATTACCTCTAATTCTGCTCTGAAAAAAATTGTTGATCTTGCTTATGCAGAAAAAATGGTGGCGATTGATACAGAATTTACTCGCGAAAAAACTTATTATCCAATTTTATCTTTGATTCAAATTGCAATTGGTAAAAAAACTTTTGTCATAGATTGTTTGTCCGATCTAGATTTAAAGCCGATGTATGGCATTATGGCTGATGCGGAGATTAAAAAAATACTACATTCTTCGGCGCAAGATTTACAAATTTTTTATCAACAATCGCGTGCATTGCCAGCGAACGTTGTCGATGTGCAGCTGATGGCAAATTTTTGTGGCTTTGGTTTTAATATTGGCTATTCGAATTTAGTTGAAAGATTATTTGAAGTAAAAGTTGATAAAAAATTGCAGTGTAGCGATTGGCAGCAACGCCCACTAGATCTAGAGCAGCTTGAATACGCGGCGCTTGATGTTGCTTATCTTGAGGGAATTTATTTAAAATTGCACGAAGATTTGCAGCAAAAAAAGCGCGATAAATGGTTCTTGGAAGAGATAGAAAGCTTTACGCATAAGGTGTTGGTGAAAGATGATAATAATCTGTTTAAGAATTTTTCGATGCAAAAAAAGTTTGGTAGAAAGACTCCGAACCAAACTGCAAAAGTTAGAAATTTAATTTTATGGCGCGAGAAAATGGCGCAAACTATTAACGTGCCGCGTCGGCATTTTTTAGATGATCAGGCGTTGGAAGAAATTGTGATGTTGGATAATTTTCATCACAAGATTAGTGATCAGATGCGCGATGAAATCATGCAGATCATGACTCAGTGCGATAGTGGTAATCATGCTTTAGCGATAGAACAAAGAAAGCATATTATGAATGAAGCGCAAAAAGAAAAATATGGTCGCGCTAAAGAATTGATCGAAAAAGTTGCGCTGCGCGAAGATTTGCGCGAGCAATTTTTAATTACTAGTTCTGATTTAAAAGAAGTTATTCTTGGCAATAAAAAAATCGATGAATTAATTTATGGCTGGCGTTATCACTTGTTTGGTTGGGACCTGCAAAAGTTGATAAATTCTTAACTATCTTAAAAAATAAACTTTCTCGTTATGGCAAAAAAAATGATTGTGGCAAATTGGAAAATGAATAACGTTTTTGATGAGGCAGATCAATGGCTTGCAACGTTTTTAGATTTGCGTAATGCTAATCTAGATGCGTTAAAAAACATTGAAACGGTTTTGTGTCCTCCTGTATTTTTGGTGGATTATTTGGATAGTCAGTTGCTTGATAATGCATTTGATGGTTTGGAAAAAAAGATGGCGGAACAAAATAAGCAAGTTGAAGATTTTTCGGAAGAAGAGTTGGCGGATATTGTAATTGGTGAGCGCCCGTTTTTATTGGGTGCGCAAGATTGTCATTATGAAAATTCTGGATCTTTCACGGGCGATTTGAGCGCCGAAATGGTGAAAAAAATTGGTGGTGATTATGTGATTTTAGGGCATAGCGAGCGCAGAGAAAATCACTTTGAAACTGATGAAATTATAGCGAAAAAAGTTGCGGCGGCGGCGGTGCATGATTTGGTGCCGATTCTTTGTGTGGGCGAGAGCAAGGAAGTTCGCGATCAAAAAAAACATGTAGAGTTCGTTTATAAGCAATTGCTTTTTTCAATTCCTAAGGGAGTAAAATTTGCAAAATTTGTGATTGCTTATGAGCCGATTTGGTCAATAGGGACGGGTGTTGTGCCGAGTTCTGAGCAAATTTCAGAAATGATAAAGTTGATCAAAAAAATTATTGCCGAAAAGGGCGCAGAATTTGCAGACGAATTTTTTGTTCTTTATGGCGGCTCGGTGACTGAAGAAAATGCTAAGGCAATTTTGGCAATCGAGAATGTTGATGGGCTCTTAGTGGGCAAGGCTTCGCTTGATGCTGAGATATTCGTTAAAATCTGTTTGTCGTAATTTATTTGATTGCGATAAATAGCATTTCTGCTAAAAATAAATCCATAAAATCTTTGCCACAAATTGCACTAGGATTATTTTTATTTTAAATTATTACATTTTTTTCAACATGACAAAAAACTTTCGCACAGAAACTGATTCTTTTGGTGAAATTCAAGTGCCAGCAGAGGCTTATTATGCTGCTCAAACGCAACGTAGCGTGCAAAATTTTCCTATTTGCAACGATAATGCTGGCCATAAAATGCCCAAAGAAGTTGTTCGTGCAATGTTGTTGATTAAAAAGGCGGCAGCGCTTGCTAATAAAGACCTGATGGCCTCCGATCCAAAATCTGACGAGTTCAAAAAATTCTCACCAGACTTGGCGGATAAAATTGTTGATGCTGTAGATGCAATATTGGCGAGGTTCGATTGGTTTTATGCTAATCATTTTCCGTTGGTTGTTTGGCAAACTGGTTCTGGCACGCAAACAAATATGAATGTGAATGAAGTGATTGCTGGCGTGGCGAACGAGAAGGTGAGCGGTGTGAAGGGCGGCAAGTCGCCGGTGCATCCGAATGACCACGTGAATTTGGGGCAAAGTTCGAATGATACTTTCCCCACAGCCATGCATGTTGCGACGGTTTTGCTAACTTATGAAAAATTATTGCCAACTTTGGTGCGCTTTGCAAACGAGCTAGGCGCGAAAGAAAAAGAATTTAATGATATTGTAAAGATTGGCCGCACGCACACGCAAGACGCGACCCCAGTGACTTTGGGGCAAGAATTTTCGGCGTATAAATTTCAGGTGCAATGCGCGGCGGTTTTTGTTTCGCAAGCAATTGCATTTGTAACGCACTTGGCGCAAGGCGGCACAGCTGTAGGAACGGGATTGAATTGCCATCCAAAATTTGCAGAAAAATTTGCAGAAAAAATCACGCAAGTTTCTGGTTTTTCTGAAATTTACAATCAATTGTTAAATCTAGATTTGGGCCACACAACCTTGGCAGATGGGGTTTGGAAGGTGAAGGATTCTGGTTTATTTTCGCAAGGTTTAAAAAATGCTGATCGTTTTTATTCTAGTAAAAATAAATTTTTTGCTTTGGCTTGTAATGACGAGCTGGTGAATTTATCGGGGGCGCTCAATAGTTTGGCGGCTTCTTGCATGAAAATTGCGAATGACATTCGCTTTCTAGCTTCTGGTCCGCGCTCTGGGCTTGGCGAAATTTCTTTGCCAGAAAACGAACCCGGTTCTTCAATTATGCCGGGGAAGGTTAATCCTACGCAATGTGAAGCGCTTACGATGATTGCTTGTCAAATTATGGGAAATCACATTTCTGTAACGGTTGGTGGTTCTAATGGGCATTTTGAGCTGAATGTTTTTCGTCCGATGATTATTTATAATATCGTGAATTCGATCAATTTATTGAGTGACGGAATCAACAGTTTTATTGATCAATGTTTAGTGGGGATCGTTGCAAACAAAGAGCGCATCACGCAATTGCTAGAGCAATCTTTAATGTTGGTAACGGCGCTAAATCCCTATATTGGCTATGATAATGCGGCAAAAATTGCGAAGAAAGCGCATAAGGACGGCACGACGCTAAAGCAGGCGGCTCTAACGCTAGGGCTGGTTAGCGCAGAAGATTTTGATAAGTGGGTAAGGCCAGAAAATATGGTCTAGCTTCATCTTGCAATATTGCGAGAGTTTTCTTTTGTCGCTTGGTTATTAGTGACTCTGATAACTAAGCTTGAGTAAATTGATCAAAGGCGCGCAAAGCATCTGCGGCATACATTAAAGAAGGTCCGCCACCCATATAAATTGCCATAGCAAGCACTTCCGCAACTTCTTGACGTGTCGCTTTTAATCTTACTAAAGATTTGGCGTGATAACCTAGGCAGCCGTCACAGCGCGCAGCAACGCCAAGAGCTAATGCGATCAACTCTTTGGTTTTTTCATCTAAAACTTGTGCTTGAGTAGCGCTTTTTGCCATCAATCCAAAGCCATTCATGGTTTCTGGAATTAGTTTGCGCAATTCGGCGCTATAAGCGCTGATGTCGGTGATAATATTCTTATAATCTTTTTGCATATTTTTTATTAATTAATTTAGTCAATTGAACAAGAGTTTGAAGCTTTAATGCCGCGGTTCCACGGCATTTTTGCCATTAATATTGCAAGACCGCAATAGCCACTCAGGCCTGCAAATGTAAGGCCAGCGCCAAAAAAAGCCGCTAAAAAACAAAATGCTGGATGGGTAAAATATCCAAGCAAGCTACAACTTAAAACACAAAGACCGATTGTTAATTGCACCTGCCGATCAAGTGGCAAGAAAAAACTTCCTGACTTTTGCGTTGCGTTTCCCGCCTTAATCCATGCTGAAATTCCACCTTCAAGATTGTAAATTTCAAGATCGTCATCTTCAGCTAAAAGCTTTTGACAAGCGTTCTGGCTGCGCTTTCCAGAATGACAATGTAAAACCAGTTTTTTATTTTGATATTGAGGTAAAGATTTTTTGCATATATTTGCTAGCGCAACAAGAGATGAGCCGTTTATTTTATTGGCCTGATGCTCTGCCGGCTCTCTTACATCAACAACAATTGCCTCGTTATTATTGAGCCATTTTCTTAAAATTTTGCTATCTATGTTTTTAATTGGCATGTTGGTTTTTAAATATTTTAGAGTTTTCTAAAATTAGATCTTTAGAATAATGATTCAATTGTTATCTGCAATAGATTAAATAAAGCGTTGATAAAATGGCTCTAGCCTCGTAGCTTTTTATAGAATAAAAGGCTTCTTGTCCTTTTTTTGTTCTTTCAATAAGGTTAAGTTTTGTCATGCGGCCAAGATGCTGTGAGAGCGCGGAATGAGATAGTCCAATTATCTTGGTAAGCTCTCCAGAGGATTTTCTCTCTTCTGTTAAATGACATAAAATTTCTAATCTTCTTGAATTGGCAAGAATTTTTAGTATTGATTCTGCTTTTTTTATTTTTTGATTCATGTAATTTATTTTGTTACCGAAAAATATATTAGTATTTGCTAAAATATTATTCAAGTTTTTGGTAATTTCAACAAATAATTCGTTGTTCATTTTGTTATTGAATTTAAATATTCAGACAATCGAGATCGACTCCCATGATATATTTGATGAGATTTTAGAGGAAAACTCGTCGGATATCTAATGCGACATCCTTACGCTTCTAGATTTGATAGCTCTCGCAGTAGCTCTGGTTCTGGTTTTAGGTTGCTGCAGTTAATAATATTTAATTCGGTTAATCCTGCGGGAAAACCATGTCTTGACACCTGACAAACTCTAATTTTGTTGTGTTACTAAATTTCATCAGACAATCTTCCATTGATAATTTGATCGTTGCTAATCGTTATAGTTGGCATAATTGATTAAAGTTTGTCAAAATCGTGCGGTCGCGGCGCTAGTATCGCAGAATAGTTTGAGGGGTCTGAATTGTGTTTTTTAGTCTGTGATTATATTAATTCGCAATATTATTGAGCTTTCAATCGGTTTTTTATGATTAATTGCAAACTTTCGATTAAATTGTTCGTTTTTAAGGCGAAAGTTTTAAACTGCTTTTTGCGCTATGTGGTTGTATAGAATTTAACTTTAATCAAGCCGTTATCCAAAAACTTTTACGATGTATACAAGAAAAACAATAGCTGAAATCAGCCTAGGGGCTCTAGCTTCAAACTTCAGTGCGATAAAATCTTTGCTGAAGCCACAAACAAAATTTCTGGCTTCTATAAAGGCCAACGCTTATGGTCATGGCGTGGTGCCGTTGGCGCAAGAACTCGTAAGGCTTGGAGTTGATGCATTTGGTGTTTCGTGCGTTTATGAAGTGATAGAATTGCGCAAGGCGGGAATAAAATTGCCGATTCTGAATATGGGCCCGACCTTTGCAGATGAAGCCTCCGCAGTGGGTGAGTATGATTATATTCCCACGGTTTTCTCTCTCGATATTGCGCAAAAAATTTCTGCTGCTGCAAATAAAAAAATCAAAATTCACATCAAGGTTGATAGCGGCATGAACAGAATTGGCGCGGCTTGCGAAGATGTTTTACAATTGGTGCGCGATATTCAAAAATTGCCCAATATTGAAATTGATGGATTGTTCACTCACTTCGCCGATGCAGATACCCCTAGCTCTGGCGTCACAGAAATCCAGTTGCAAAAATTTAATAATCTGTTGCAAGAATTGCGTGAGGCGCAAATAAAAATTCCGTTGATTCATGCTGCGAACTCAGCAGGAGCCTTGTTTTGGCCCGAATCTCATTTTGATATGGTGCGCGTCGGAAAATCTTTATATGGCTATTCTCCTTCTGATGATGAAAATTTAAAACTGCCGGTAAAGCTAGAGCCTGTAATGTCGATCAAAAGCTATATTTCTCATGTAAAAAAAGTTCCTGCAGATACGCCAATTTCTTATGGTTGGACATTTCGTAGCAAAAAAGAATCAACCATAATAACGTTGCCAATTGGCTATGCTGACGGCTTTCGGCGCGCTCCACAAAATTTTGGCGAGGTGCTGATTGGTGGAGAAAAATGCTTTGTTGTGGGCAGGGTTTGCATGGATCAATCTATGGTTGATGCCAGTCCTGTTCAAGCGCCGCAAGTGGGTGATGAGGTGGTGATTATTGGTCGCCAAGGCGATGAAAAAATCACGGCGCGAGATGTTGCAAAGCAAATTGGCACTAGCGCCTATGAGGTTTTATCTGGTGTGGCGCCTCGAGTTGTAAGGGTTTATAAGGATTCCTAATTTTTTTTATTTCTAATGAATCGCGATATTTTTGATATTACAATTATTGGCGGAAGCTTTGCGGGAATGTCGGCGGCGCTTGCTTTGGCAGCTATTTCTCCCGATTTAAAAATTGCGGTTATCGAAAAGCAAGATATCGTGAATCACGATCGAAAACCAGATGGGCGCGGCTATGCAATTTCTAATTCTTCACTACGTTTGTTTGGCGAGATTGGGGTTTGTGATCAGGTTTTGCAAGAGGCGGGGGCGATTAAAGATATTCGTATCACCGATTATAAAAGTGCTGCAGTCCTTGATTTTCTAAGCAAAGAGGCTGATGAAAAAAATTTTGGTGCGTTGATCGAAAGTTATATAATTCATAATGCGCTTAGAGACAAGCTGATCGCGACTGCGAATATCAAATTATTTTGTCCGCATTCTTATCAAGATATTTTGTTTTTACAAAATAAAGTTTTAGTAAAGCTGAATGATGAAGTGGCGCTAGAAAGTAAATTGCTACTAGCCTGCGATGGCCGTTTTTCGCCGCTGCGCAAGCTTTTTAATATTCATACAACAGAAAAAAATTATCAGCAAAAGGCAATTGTTTTTAACATCAAGCATCAAAAACCGCATGAAGATATTGCTTATGAAAAATTTCTTCCCGGTGGGCCATTGGCGATTTTGCCACTAAAAAATCAACATCATTCATCAATCGTTTGGATAGCGCCAAATAAAGATGCAGAGGCTATTTTAGAATTAGATGAACAAAATTTTGCGCACCAACTTCATAAAAAAATGGAAAATTGTTTGGGTGAAATTGAGGTGGTTTCTGAGAAATTTTCTTACCCATTAATTATGATTGAGGCGCAAAAATTTTATCATGAAAAAATGCTATTAGTGGGCGATGCTGCTTGTGGCGTGCATCCAATTGCGGGGCAGGGTTTGAATTTAGGGCTTGGCAGTATTAAAATTTTGCAAGAACTGGTGCGGCAATATTTGTTTGCAGGGCTTGATATTGCTAGCTCTAGCCTTATTGAATCATATAATAAAAAAGCGCGCAGCAAAGCAAAAAAAATGGTGATGGCGACTGATATTTTAAATTCGTTATTTGAAACCAAGAGCCTGACAATCGGCTTGGCGCGCGACTTTGGGCTGGCGATGGTTAACAAGATTCCACGTTTAAAAAAAATATTTATTAAGAATGCTGGCGGCGCTTAGCGTTAAAAATTTAATTTCCAAAATAGATGCATGATAATTTATCGAATTTTATCAATTTTACTTCTGCCAATTTTAGTAATTTATATTTGTTGGCGTGCCTTGAAAGGCAAGGAAGACAAGACTCGCCTGTTGGAAAGATTCGGATTTTCTTCGCATAAAAAGCCAAATAGCGAAGTTATCTGGATTCATGCTGTGAGTGTTGGCGAAACAAATTCATCGCTAATTTTGGTTGACGAATTGCTGAAATCTTTGCCGCAAATCACAATTCTTTTTACCACTACAACCCTTACTTCGGCAGCGATTTTGGCCAGTAAAATCAAAGTTTATAAAGGCAGAGTGATTCACCAATTTTTGCCAGTCGATTCTTATTTTGTTGTTAGAAAATTTTTAAAATTTTGGCAGCCAAAAAAAGCAATTTTTGTTGAATCTGAGATTTGGCCAAATTTTATTTATGAGGCTCGCAAGCTAGAAATAGCAAGGGTTTTGGTTAATGCAAGAATCTCAAAAAAATCTTTTTCGCGCTGGATTTTGGCAAAAAAAATTGGCCTAAATATTTTTGATTTCTTCTCAATAATTTTTGCGCAAAGCGATGAAGATAAAGATCGTTTGCAAAAATTAACCAGTCAAGAAGTGCTCTATTGCGGCAATTTAAAGGCGCATACAGCTAGTTTGCAATTTGATGCGCAAGAATTAAATAATTTAAAGGCACAAATTAATGGTAGAAAATTTTGGCTTGCGGCCAGTACCCACGCGGGTGAAGAAAAAATTGTGATTGCGGTTCACCGTAAATTAAAGCAAAAGTTTGGTGATATTTTAACGATCATCGTCCCTCGGCACCCGCAGCGCGCCCAAGAAATAAAAGGCTTGGCAAGTGATCTAGTTTTTGCGCAGCGCAGTTTAAAAGAAAATGTTTTGGGTCATGCCGAAATTTATTTAGCGGATACCTTGGGTGAATTAGGATTATTTTATGCGCTCAGCGATTTTGTTTTTTTGGGAGGATCTTTGGTTGAGGTGGGCGGCCATACGCCATTTGAGCCGGCGCAATTAAAATGTGCAATTATTACTGGTCAATATGTTGCAAATAATCAAAAAGCTTTCGATGAATTAATTGCAAAACAAGCTTGCGTGAGTGTTAAAAATTCTGATGAATTATGTGAGATAGTAACGGAGTTTTTGCAAAATAACGAACTGGCTTCAATGCTTGCAGATAGTGCGTTCAAGGCCGTTTCTAATAATGGCGATGTGGTAAAAAATATCGTAAGAAGAATAATTTAGTTGCAGAAAATAAGCCGCGAAACATTGATGGGTGGGACTAGTTTTTGCAAACGCTCAGCCCTTTGTCATCAAGCTCAACTCCAGCGCAATCTAAAAGCGAATAAAACAAGTTATCATGCGATAATTTTTCCTCAGTTTTTTGCGCTGCATTGCTAAATTTTTTGCGATAAAAGTTTTGCGCCATCAATTTATCCGACATCCATAAAAACATTGGAACCTTGTGGTAAGGCCCGCCAACGCTATCTTCGGGGCCATGATAATAAATCCCATCTTCACCCAAAAACTGCCCATGATCTGAAATATAAATCAGCAAAGCATTTTGTTTTTTTAGCTCATTTACAACGGATTCGATAAAAAAATCAGTGTAAGCAACGCTGTTATCGTAAGAGTTTATAATTTGTTGCTGCGTGCATTTGGTTAAATCTTTATTGCCGCAAATTGGTGTAAAAATTTTGAAATTATCGGGATAGCGATCGTCAAATAAAAAGTGACTTCCTTGCATGTGTAAAATTGTAAAACTATCGCCAGCCCTTGCTAGATCTCGCTTGAGATCATCTAGCAAATATTCATCATAAACCATGTGATCGCCAATTCTTTTGGCAATTGTGTCATTAAAATGATATTGTTGCGCTTCAGAAGCTAGCAATATCAAGCCATTGTCATCGCCAAAAGCTTTTTGCGCCGAGAAAAATGAGGTAGAAAATTTTAACTTTTCGAAAATTTTAATGATGGACTCTTCGTCGGTTGGCAGCTTGAAGTCTTGCGCGGCCTTGTGGGACAACATGCAATCAACAGAATAAATGGTAAGATTTCTGCAAGGAGTTACGTTTTTAAAACTAAGAAAATCGTGGATTTTTTTTATGCGTGGCGTCGTGTCGCGCTCATAGCTGTTAATGGAGAAATTCTTAGAGCGCGCTGATTCGCCAATTATCAACACCACTTTTAAATTTTGAGGTTTATGTTTAGAAATCGCAGTTTTTACAACATCATTTATAGGCAATAATTTTGGTTTGTTTTTGAGTGAAGTATAAATTTCGTTATAGTAGCCGAGATAGGTTTCTATTGGCCCCGTCGGTGGATAAGAAAAAATTATTCCACTTCTATTTTGATGTTTGAAGAATGATAAAACTACCGCAAAAATAAAAAATATCGCGGCAATAAAAAATAATATTTTACGATTTTTATTTTTCGTAATTTTGATTTTGCCGAGTAAAATCAAGGGTAGTGCGATGAATAACGCGAAATAAATTATTCCACTTTTGATAGTTACGACATCATTAAAATTTCCAATATTATCGAGAGTATTAGCAATAACAACTCGATCGATCAAAATATGAAACTCATTGAGCGCGTAAGATGCGATGAGTGATAAAAGCAGAAGTGGAATCGTGAATAATGCCAGCAAAAATTTGTTAAAACTGCAGCAATAAAGGAAGACGAAAACCAGAAAATAATTGAGCGATATTTCTAAAAACCATAGAGCAATTTTTCTGCCATCAAAGCCCGAAGCGAGCGCCACAGAAAGCTTTTGTGCCAATAGTGGAAAGTTGCAAAAGATAGTAATTATCGCGGCAAAAATTAAGCAGGTAAAAGTTTGCGAGAGTTTGATTTTGCTGGAGAAAATTGATTTTAACATTCGAGATATTTTTGAATTATTGGGGCGGGCCATATTAACAGGCTTGCTCGAATAACGTGCGAATCAAAGACCGAAGTATTTCTTTTTGATAGTTCGCAGAACTTCAATTATAAATGTAAGGCAAGCTATAAGCCGGATTTTGTACTGTTTGCACAGCAATGATCATTCGTCTAGGACCAGCGTCGCCACTGGCCTCAAGCAACCTACCCGGATGACAACTCAAAGACAAGTCTGCATATTGCTATGCGCGCCATCCCTATTTGGTCTTGCTCCTAGCGGGGTTTTTCGAGATGCATGTTACCATGCAAAGCGGTGAGCTCTTACCTCGCCTTTTCACCCTTACCGCCGGCGTTTAAAGGCAGGCGGCGGTATATTCTCTGTGACACTTTCCCTCCACAAGCCCTATATATTCAAGCTTGCAGGCCAGCTCTTAACTGGTGCTATTTCCTTGCGGAGTCCGGACTTTCCTCTTATTTTCATCGCCATTTTGCAATAGCGAAAAACAAGCGACCATCCACTTGCCTTACAAGATTGGGATTGTAGAATCGCGCCTTTCTTAATTCAATAAGAGTTTGGCGCTGGGCTAGAAAATAGTTTGCAGAAGCGGCCTAAGAAAATGGTTTAGAGAAATAGTTCAGAAAATATTCTGGAAAAATGATCTAGAAAAATCACAAAATCATGAAAACGGTTTTATCAGGAATTCAGCCTTCTGGCAATTTGCATTTGGGCAATTATTTGGGATCTATCCGCAACTGGATTGGCTTGCAAGATTCGCATCGCTGTTTGTTTGGGGTGATGAATTTGCACGCGATCACGGTGGCTCAAGATCCGCTTGTGTTGCGGCAAAATATTTTTGATGCGGCGGCGGTTTATTTGGCTTGCGGGTTAGATCCGAAGAAGGCGAGTATTTTTGTGCAGGGGGAAGTGCGTGAGCATGTAGAGTTGGCGTGGGTTCTTGGGTGTTTAACGCCGATGGGGTGGTTGGATAGAATGACGCAGTTTAAGGATAAAACCAGTATTTCAAATACGTTGGAAAATGCAATTACAAAGTCACCTAAAAGTGTTTATAATTTATTTGAATCTTGCTATAAAGAATTAAAACAAGAAGAAGGTTTTAAGCAATTAAAATTGAGCGATGATTACATAGCTAAGTTGGATAAAGGTGGATTTTTTGAGATTTTAGTAAAAATTTTAGAAGATTCTCGACGTGATCAAGCGCATCTTGGCCTCTACTCCTACCCCGTTCTAATGGCCGCCGATATTCTACTTTACCACGCAGATCTCGTGCCTGTCGGTGAAGACCAAAAACAGCATCTCGAGCTTACGCGCGACTTAGCTGGTGCTTTCAACCGCCGCTACAAAACAGAATATTTCAAACTGCCCGAGCCCATGATTCTCAAGGACACAAAGCGCATCATGTCCCTTCAAGACGGCACCAAAAAAATGTCGAAATCCGATGAATCCGATCTCTCGCGCATCAACCTTGAAGACGCGCCAGAGTTGATTGTAAAGAAGGTGAAAAAGGCCAAAACCGATTCTCTCACCGAAATTTCTTACGACGAAAATCGCCCCGAAATTTACAACTTACTCAACATCTTCGCCAGCATGTCAGGCAGGCTTCCGCAGGCTATCGCCGAAGAATATAAAACCGCAGGAAACGGCAAATTTAAAGGCGATCTCGCAGAAATTATAGTTGAAAATTTGCGTCCAATCCAAGATAATCTGGTGCGCTTCAAGCAAGATAGCGGCTTTATCGCTAATGTTTTGCGGCAAGGCCAAGAAGATGCGACAAAAATTGCCAGCAAAACTCGCCAAGAAGTTTTTAAATTGGTTGGGTTAATTTAGTTGCTTAACAGCTTGCTGGCGTTGAGTTTGTAGCATAAATAATATAGCCTTACTAGCGCGATTCACAGTATAAAAGTTAATAAGTTTGCAAAGTTCTTAATCCAAAAATGCCATTTTCCAATAAAACACAAAACCTCTCCGATGCCGATTTAGTCAAGGAAATCGCGCGTTTGAAGCAAGAGCAAAATGCCGTAATTTTGGCGCATTTTTATCAAGATGAAGCAATTCAAGATATTGCAGATTTCGTTGGCGATTCACTAGACCTATCGCGCAAGGCTGCCGCTACTGATGCCGATGTGATTGTATTTTGCGGCGTAAAATTTATGGCTGAAGTTGCAAAAATTTTATCGCCAAGCAAGAAGGTTTTGATTCCCGATTTTAAGGCGGGCTGCAGTTTGGAAGAATCTTGTCCGCCAGCGCAGTTCGCGGCTTTCAAGCAGCAGCATCTCGATGCGATTGTTGTCACTTACATCAATTGTTCTGCTGAAATTAAGGCGCTTTCTGATATAATTGTTACTTCAACTAACGCCAAAAAAATCATCGATCAAATTCCATTATCGCAAAAAATTATTTTTGCGCCAGATCAACATCTCGGTCGCTACCTCAATAAAATCACGGGTCGCAACATGATTTTGTGGCATGGCAGTTGTATTGTTCACGAGCAATTCAGCGAGAAAGAATTGGTGAAGTTGATGGCGAATCATCCGCAAGCCTTGGTAATAGCGCATCCTGAATGCCCTGAGAATTTGTTGGCGCATGCGCATCACATTGGCTCTACTTCATCGCTAATTAACTTTGCGCAAGATCGTCAAGGCGGCGAGTTTATTGTGTTGACCGAGCCGCATATTATTCACCAAATGCGGCAAAAAAATCCTAGCGCAAAATTTTACGATTGTCCCTTTGTAGACAAAGCTGGCTGTAGCCTTTGCAACACTTGCCCTTATATGGGATTGAATAGTTTGGAGAAGATTTATTTGGTGATGAAAAATAGCGCAGAAGGTGCGTTGAATAAGGTTGGCGGCGAGTTAGCGCTAGATGAAGCCTTGCGTTTGAAGGCTGAGAGACCATTGCGCAAGATGCTTGAGATGTCGTAGGTTTTTAAAATTCGAAATTGAAATTATTAAATAAAGTCTGCCTTATCTTACTTAGTTCAAGCCCTAGACGGCACGCCGAAGCGGGTTTGAACTAAGTAAGATAAGGCAGACTTTACTTAATAATTTCAATCTAGAATTTTCTAAGTTAAGAATTCTTCGCGCAAAATACTAAACATATAAACATCAACCAACTTGCCACGATGGTAGCGGTGTTGGCGCAAGCAGCCTTCATATTTAAATCCGCATTTTTCTAGCAGGCGCACCGAAGCTTCGTTGTAAGTTGAGGTTACGGCTTCAATACGGTTTATCGCCATCACTTTAAATCCGTAGCGCAATAATTCGAGCACAGCTTTTGTCATAATGCCGCGACGCCAATATTCTTGCGCCATATCATAGCTAAGTTCAATGCGATTGTGATAGGTATTGTGCGAGCTAAAGCCGATTGAGCCAATCATACTATCGTCTTTTTTGTCAGCGATGGCGAAGTAAATTCCGTCATTATTATAGAAAACATTGCGCCAATAATAAAGCTCGCGACGCGCGTCTTCTAAGCTTTGCGGCACTTCGGTAAGGATATATTTATTAACTTCGGGGTCGGTGTAATATTTAAAAAAATCAGGCACGTCTTTATCTTGTTGTTCGCGCAAAACAAACTCGCCAAGATCGATTATTGGAAAAATTTTATTTGTAGATGGATACATTTTTTTGCGAATATTTCAGTTGAAGAAGTGAAAATTTTACAGAGATAATTTTTGTAATTAAGAATTATCCTGCCAATAAATTTTTTGTAAAATTTGCAGCATTAAATTCTTGTAAATCTTCAATTTTTTCGCCAATGCCAATAGCATAAAGCGGAATTTTATATTGATCAGCAAGAGCCACAACGATACCGCCTTTAGCAGAGCCGTCAAGCTTAGTGATTACTAGGCCGGTGATGCCTACAATTTGATGGAAAATCTCGAGTTGATTCTTGGCATTTTGCCCAATTGTGCCATCAAGAATTAACAGATTTTCATGCGGCGCAGAGGCGTCGATTTTTTTTATAACGGTGTTAATTTTTTTCAATTCATCCATTAAATTTTGTTTATTTTGCAAGCGGCCCGCAGTGTCGATTAATAGAATATCGAAGCTATTTTTTTGCGCATAATCAAAGGCGCGGAAGGCAACGGCGGCAGGGTCTTCACCATCTTTCAAGGCAGAAATTATTTCGCAATTACTACGCTTCGCCCAAATTTCTAACTGCTCAGAAGCTGCGGCCCTGAAGGTGTCGCAAGCGGCGATGAGAATTTTTTTATTTTGCCCAGATAAATTAAAAGCAATTTTTCCGATAGTAGTAGTTTTGCCAACTCCATTAATTCCGTTAAAAATTATCACGCGCGGCTTAATCGAATTATTCAATGCCAGAGCCTTCTCGCAAGGTTTTAAAATTTCAATTATCTCTTCTGCAAGAAAATTTTTTATCTCATTTTCACTAATATTTTTCTCGAATTTTTTATTACGTAACTTCTGTACAATTTTTGCGCTAACCTCAACGCCAATATCGCTATTGATTAAAATTTCCTCCAAATCATCAAGAATTTCTGCGGCAATTTTTTTATGCGTAAAAATTTGCGTAATAGCCTGCGTAAGTTTGCCAGACGTGCCTTTGAGTTGATCGGTGATTTTTGACTTTGAGAAGAAGCTGAAGAAAGACATTAACGAATATTTATTTTTTCACAGGCGCGAATCAATGCCTGAGCCTTATTAATACATTCCTGATATTCTGATTTTGGATCAGAATCGAAAACCACGCCAGCCCCAGCTTGCAGATAAATTTTTCCATCTTTAATTAGCGCTGACCTTAGAGTGATGCAGGTTTCCATGTCGCCATTGCTTGCAAAATATCCCACGCAACCAGCATAAAAACTGCGTTTTACTTTTTCGATTTCTTCAATAATTTCCATGGCGCGAATTTTTGGCGCACCGCTCACCGTGCCAGCAGGGAAGCCGCTAATCAAGGCATCGAGCGCGTCTAAATCTTCGCGTAATTCGCCCTCAACATTCGATGAAATATGCATTACATGCGAATAATATTCGATCACCATTTTTTCTGTAACCTTCACCGTGCCAGCTTTGGCAACGCGCCCCACATCGTGGCGGCCAAGATCGATTAACATTAAATGTTCGGCAATTTCTTTTTCATCGCGCAATAATTCTGTGGCAATTTTGTGATCTTTTTCAAGATCGCCATCGCGTTTTCTAGTGCCCGCAAGTGGCCTGATTGTAACTTTGTGATTCTTGCTCGAAACCATAATTTCAGGGCTTGAGCCAGTTAAAACGAAGTCATTGAATTTTAAGAAAAACAAAAAAGGCGAGGGGTTAACCGAGCGCAGCGAGCGATAAAATGAAAATTCAGAAATGGCTGGGAAGGCGCTGGTGAAGCGTTGCGAAGGCAATACTTGAAAAATATCTCCGCCCTTAATGTAGGTTTTTGCTTTTTCTACCGCATCGCAAAATTCTTTTTCTTGATAATTTGAGGAGAAATTAAACTTTAGCGAATGGGCTTCAGGCGAGGCTTCATAAGGCTCGCGCAAAATATTTTCAATCGTAGAAATTTTTGCAACTAACTCTTCATAAGATTTATTTTGCCCATTAAAAACTGGCGCACAAATCAAAGCGCAGTCAAAAAAATTATCGAAAATAATTAAGATTTGTGGACGAATAAAGACGCTATCAGGAATTTTAAAATCATCGCGCAAACCCTTATCTGGCAAGCTTTCCATCAATCTTCCCATGTCGTAACCAAGATAGCCAAAAATTCCTGCGGCAATTCCCTGTAACGCAATTTTATCGTAATTTAGTGTGTTAAAATTTTCGATTTGCGATTTGTTAATTAATGTGCGCAACTCCGAAAGAGGCTCTCCCGCTTGCTTCGTGAAAGATTCACGATTGCGAGAAAAATCTTCATTAATAAAAGATTCTGCGCCAACGCACTTCCACACTAAATCGGGATCAAGCCCAATCACTGAAAATCTACCTTTATTATTGCCGCCATTTTTATTATTTTCGGCAGATTCAAACAAAAAATGGTAATCGGTAAAATGCTTGAAAAGCTTGAGACTAGCGAGCACGGGCGTGATTATATCCGTTGGAATTTTCTTAAAAAGAACGGTTCCTAACGGAGCAATTTCGGCAAATTTTGTTTTATCAAGATTGTAAGTCATCGATTATTTTTGTTCTTGTTTTTCTGTTGCGCCCAAGAATTTTTCATTCACTTTTATCGGATATTTCTTTTGCAAAAACTTATTAAATTCTTGCATAAATTCTGCGCGATGATTTTTTTCTAACTCTGATTTGCCTAGAGCTAGTTGGCTTTCGGTTATTGGAGATTTTTTGATTTCACGCAATATTCCAATATTAAATTCTTGCGCACTAACTGCTGATGCAGGAATTATTTGCCCAACTTTTGCACTAAATAATCCTTCTAAAAAAGCGCTAGAATAAGGGATTTTTTTGCCTTGAAATTCAAGATAAAAAAAGCGCGGGAAGATTTTATTTTTCTCAACTTTAAGATGGTATTGAGCCGCTATTTGCAAAGCTATAGAAGGTTTTTGTGCGATTTCAGTAGAAAATTTTGTAGCTAATTCGCGCAATTTTTCTAGCTTTTTTTCTTTTACATAGGCTGAAGTAATTTCTGATTTTACTTCATCTAATTTTTTCTCACGAGCCTTCTCAATTTCGTCGATTTTTAAAGCATAAAAAACACCAGTTAATTCGGCATAATAAAGTTTAGAAACCTGCTTTTCTTGTAATGAATAAGCGTTCTTAGAAAAATCGCCTAACTCTTTGATAGAAGGCACTGCGGCGCCTTTTGTATCATGGCCATTTTGATCAATTGTAACAACATCATGAGTTTTTAAGTTGAATTTTTTTGCAGTCTCAGAAAGTGAATTTGAAGCAAGGAGAGAATCTTCAATTTCAGAGATTTTTTTCTGCACAAATTCTTCATTTTTTGTGCGCAAAAGATTTTGCTTTATCGCATTTTTTACTTCTGCTAAAGGCGTAATTCCGCCAGCCTTTATATCATTAACAAAGAAAATATGAAAACCAAGCGGGCTTTTTAAAGCAGCTGAAACCTCGTGTTTATTGAGTTTGAAGGCTCCTACAGCAATTTCAGGAAATAAATCTTTTTCGCTAATATTTTGCAAAGTAATTTCCTTTTGATTTTTATGAGCCAATTTTTTTGCCATTTCTGCAAAAGATTTCGCTTTATCTTTATCGCTAGATTTTTCTAGTGCAGCCAAGAATAAAGCAGCCTTATCTTCATCAGTAAAAACCACGTGATAAAAATTTCTTTTCTCAGCTTGTTGATAGTTAGCTTTGTTTTTTTCATATTCAGCAGCGATCTCTTGCTCAGTGATGGCAAGGCTTCGCGCTAGATCTTGCTGTCCAATTGTAACGTAAGAAATTTTGCGCATTTCAGGTGTAACAAACTTTTGTTTATTTTTTGTGAAGAATGCTTCAAGTTCGGCAGTGCTTGGGGCTGTAATGTTGCCAACGTCTTTATCGGAAATAATAATTACGTCTGCTGCTCTTTTTTCTTCTTTTAAAGATACGACTTTTTTAACTAATTTTTCATCGATAGGAGAGGCGAGAGAGATCGAGTTTACTATCATCGCGCCAACAATTTCATCTTGCACGGCTTTCACATATTTCTCTTCGTCAAAGCCATTTTGCGCGAGAAAACTTTTGAAAGCGAGGCGATCAAACTTGCCATCATGCATGAATTGAGGGTCTGTGGCGATGCCTTCGAGAATGATTTTTCTGCTGGCTTCAATGCCAAAATCGTCGCGCAATTTTTCTGTGATTACTTGATTTACAAGGCGTCCCAGCACGTCAGACTTAAATTTTTCTGATTCAAGATATTGCATTGCTTGCGGATTCTGTGGATTTGCGCGCAAAATTGCCTCGCGATCAACTTGCATTGCTTTAGTTAATCTTCCATAAGAAATTGATTTTCCGCCAACCTTGGCAACCCAAGAGTCGGCGCTGTTTAAGACGAAATTGCTAACACCAAAAAAGGTGAATGACAATACCAAAAGTCCGATGAAAAATTTGAAAAAAAGGTTATGTGCAAGTTTTTTGATTCTAAGCATTTTTAAGAAATTTGGTTGAGAAAATATCGCCTAAAGTTACTTAAGCCTTTCTTTCTTAGCAATTCTTTCTTGTAAAAAAGAAGTGCGCATGCTACAATCTCTATGTTTTTGAGGATTTGCCGCGTCTAAAATTGGCACCTTTAAATAAAAGTTCTTAATAAAACTTCCAAAAATGGCTCTTATTGTTCAAAAGTTTGGTGGCACCTCGGTTGGTGATATTGCGCGCATTCAAAATGTGGCGAAAAAAGTCAAAGCTGAACTTGATAAAAAAAACCAAGTAATTGTTGTTGTTTCAGCAATGTCGGGCGTTACAAACCAGCTGGTGAGTTATTGTAATGAAGTTTCGGCCTTGATGAGCGATGAATCTCTGGCAGAATATGACGCCGTTATTGCCAGCGGCGAGCAAATCACCTGCGGCCTTCTGGCGCTTGAGTTGCAGAGCATGGGCTATCAAGCTCGTTCTTTCTTGGGCTGGCAAATTCCTGTGGTCACCGATGACGTCCACAGTAAGGCGCGCATCGATGAAATTGACGGAAAATTTTTGTTGGAAGCGCTAAAAACGCATCACGTTATTGTGATTGCGGGCTTTCAGGGTGTGAATCAGGCCACTAATCGCGTTACCACGCTTGGTCGTGGCGGGTCAGACACTTCAGCTGTGGCAATTGCCGCTGCGGTTAAGGCTGATTTATGCGATATTTACACAGATGTAGATGGCGTGTACACTACAGACCCGCGCATTACAGACAGGGCGTGCAAGCTCAATAAAATCGCTTACGAAGAAATGTTGGAGATGGCTTATAGCGGCTCGAAAGTGCTGCAAACTCGCTCTGTTGCTATGGCGATGTCGCATAATGTGCGAGTGCGTGTGCTTTCAAGTTTTCAGGAAGTTACAGAAAATTCGGGAACAATTTTGGTTAATAATGAGGAGGAAATCATGGAAAGACGAGTTATCACAGGAATTAGTTATAGCAAAAATGATGTTAGAATTACTCTATCGCGCATGCCTGATCATCCCGGCCTCTCGGCGTCAATATTTGGCGTGCTGGCGAAAAAAGAGGTGAACATCGATATGATTGTGCAAAATGCTAGTGCCGATGGCAAATCTGTCGATATAACTTTCACAACTTCTAAAGATGAGCTAGAGCGTGCTAAGGCTGCACTTGATTCCGTCAAAAATGAAGTGAAATATGAGCAAATTTCAATTGATGAAAATGTTGCGAAAATTTCAGTGATTGGCGTTGGTATGGTTTCGCACTCTGGTGTGGCTCATACTATGTTTAAAACTCTTGCAGATAAAGGAATCAACATTTTGGTGATTTCAACTTCTGAGATTAAAATTTCGGTTTTGATTGCGAGAGAATACGGTGAACTTGCGGTTCGCGTGCTTCATACTGCTTACGGATTAGATAAGCAGTAACTTTAAGTTGGGTGTAAAACTTTTAAGAATGTTAATTAAATTTCTCTTAAGTTTATAATTCTCTCTTGCCTTACTCGCCCCTCTTCGGCGTGCCGTCTAGGGGGGCAAGGCAGAGAGAGAATTATAAACTTAAGAGAAATTTAATTAACATTCTTAAAAGTTTTACACTGGCTTTTTAATTGTTTTAATAAAAAAATATTATGCCGACTTTAACAAAATTCATAGAATTAGGAATTTCAGATACAATGATCGAAACCTTGCGTAAGAAGGGTTTTGAAGAGCCTACTCCTATTCAAGCGAAGACGATCCCATTTTTACTTGCCAACAAAAAAGATTTAATCGGTAAGGCGCAAACTGGAACAGGAAAAACTGCCGCCTTCGGCATTCCACTAATTGAAAATATCGTTACTAACCAAGGCAAGGTTCAGGCCTTAATTTTGGCCCCAACTCGCGAATTGGCTATTCAAGTTACAGAAGAGTTGAGCTCTTTTGCTGGTGCGTTTCAAACTAAAATTATTTCGATTTATGGTGGCCAGCCGATCGATCGTCAAATTTCGCGCTTGCAGCGTGGGGTTGATATTGTGGTAGGAACGCCCGGTCGCGTGATTGATCACTTGAACCGCAAGACGCTAGATATTTCAAAAATCTCTTACATCGTGCTTGATGAAGCTGATGAAATGTTGAATATGGGTTTCATTGAAGATATCGAAGCGATTTTGAAATTGGCTCCTAAAGCTAAGCGCACAGTGCTTTTCTCGGCTACTATGCCAGATCATATCGAGCGTTTGGCGAAGAAATATATGGGCGATTATGAATTGATTTCGGTGATGAGTAACAATGCTGGGCGTCCGAATATTGAGCAAATTTATTTCGAAGTTCCGCAATCAGATAAATTTGAAGCTTTACACAGAATTATTGATGTGGAAGAAAGTTTTTATGGCATGGTTTTTTGTCGCACCAAAGTTGATGTTGATGAAATTGCTAGCAAGCTAACCAACCGTGGCTTTAGAGCCGAAACGCTTCACGGCGATTTGTCTCAAGGTCAAAGAGAGAAAGTTTTGCAGAAATTTCGCAATAAAAAAGTGAACATCCTTGTGGCGACAGACGTTGCGGCGCGCGGGCTTGATGTTGATGATTTAACTCACGTTATCAATTATGCTTTGCCGCAAGATCCAGAAAGTTACATGCATAGAATTGGCCGTACAGGCAGAGCTGGCAAGAGTGGAACGGCTATCACGCTGATCACTCCTTCTGAGTATCGCAAGTTGATTTCTATTCAAAAAATGGCTAATGCAACAATCACTAAACAAAAAGTGCCGAATGTAAAAGACGTTATTGATAGCAAAAAACAGCGCATCATGACTTCTATCATCAAGGCTATGGAAGATGGCGGTTTTGCCGATTTACAAGGCATTGCAGCCGAAATTTTAGCGAGCAATTCTGATCCAAAAATTGCTCTTGCAGCTTTGTTGAAAATTGCTTTCAAAAATGAACTTAGTGAAAGTAGTTATAGTGAAATTGGCGATGGCTCTAACAAAAAACGCGACCGCGATTATAATTCTTATGATGAACGTGGCGGCAACAGCGATCGTGGTGGCGATAAAAGAGGTGGTTATGTTGATCGCAAGGGAACGGCGCGCCTCTTCATTGCTAAGGGTCGCAACGATGGAATGGATCCAAGAAAATTGGTTGATTTTATTCAGAAAGAAACCGGCGTTGATCAAAGAAAAATTGATGATGCGAAAGTTTTTGATTCATTTTCGTTTTTTGCAGTACCATTTCAAGATGCAGAAAATATTCTGCATGTCTTTCAAAAGAGTGCTGGCGGCAGCAGATCGCTGGTTTCTAGAGCTAAAGATAAGAAATAGGCTTTTAGTTCGGATTCCTGCGTAAGTGGGAATCCAAATTTTATGGGGCAATCGCTTCTTAATTATCAGATCTTGGTTCGCTTAGCTGGTGATTAAGAAGCCGTTGTGGCAAATATCAAACGCTAAATACCTCCAATGGTTTTCAGCTCCAACATCTTTCTATTCTTATTTCTCCCTTTAACTCTGGCGCTATATTTTTTGCCATTGGAAAAAATTGGCTTTGCAAAATATAAAAATTATTTATTACTCGCGACGAGTTTAATTTTTTATGCTTGGGGCGAGGCTTGCTACATCTGGCTTCTAGGGCTTTCTATTTTAGGAAATTATTATTTTGGGCGGTGGATTTCTTGCAAAAATCATGATGATGAAGTTGCAAAAATTTCAACGCAGCTACATCAAAGATCGCAATTTATATCTCGTCAAATTAAATTATTTATCGCGCTATCCTTCAATTTAGCGCTGCTGCTTTATTTTAAATATGCTAATTTTTTTGTGGCAAATTTATCTGATTTGGTGCATTTTTTATTTCCACAATATCAGTTTGCAGTGGCAAAATCTCTGCTTCCGGCCCGCCTTCCAATTGGCATTTCATTTTTTACTTTTCACGCAATTTCTTGCCTCATCGATATTTATCGCAACAAATGCAAGGCGCAAAAAAATTTGTTGGAATTGGCGCTATATATTGCCTTTTTCCCCCAGTTAATTGCGGGGCCAATTGTGCGTTATAACACTATTGAGAAATATCTTTCCAAGCGGCGCCACAGCTTGTCTGCAGCCTCTTACGGCATTAGAAGATTTATCATTGGTTTTGGCAAAAAAGTTATTATTGCAAATACTTTGGGAGAAGTTGCTGATACAATTTTTTCTACGCAGCTAGATGGCTTAAGCTCTACTCTTGCTTGGGTTGGAGTGTTATGCTATACCATGCAAATTTATTTCGATTTTTCTGGCTATTCTGATATGGCGATAGGATTGGCGCGGCTTTTTGGCTTTAAGTTTCCTGAAAATTTTAATTATCCTTACGCCTCAAGATCGATTAAAGAATTTTGGCGAAGATGGCACATGTCGCTCTCTGCTTGGTTTCGCGACTATGTCTATATTCCACTTGGCGGCAATAAAGTTGGCTTAAGGAGACAATATTTTAATTTAGTTCTAGTGTTTTTTCTATGCGGCTTATGGCATGGTGCAAGCTGGAATTACGTGGTTTGGGGGCTTTTTCATGGCTTTTTCTTAGTGTTCGAAAGAGTGAGAATAGGAAAAATTTTTCTAGAAAAATTACCAAATTTTTTACAGCATTTTTACGCGATTTTTATAGTGATAATCGGCTGGGTATTTTTTCGCAGCCAAGATTTAAGCTATGCGATGGGCTATTTAGACCTAATGTTTTTTGGTGAAAATGATATTGTGATAGAAACTAAAATATTGCGCTTAGTAAATTCGCATTTTGTATGGGTTGTTGGCGCTCTAAGCTTAATTGGCTTTTCTCCTTTGGTTAAAAACGCCGTGACCGCATTAGTTAAACGTGGCGGAGCCCGCTTGTTGGCGTTTGATTTATTGCTATTGGCATCGTTTATTTTTGCAATTATCAGGCTTTCTTCCGCAACGCATAATCCGTTTATTTACTTTCAGTTTTAAGATAAATACTTTCAAGTTCTTCCTTTAAAAAGGCGAATTCGCTAGTTGCATCGCCGCTCATCAACTCTGTCAAAACCTTCGCCGAGCCGCAAGAGAGAGTCCATCCCAAATGTCCGTGCCCCGTATTTAAAAACAAATTGCCATAAATTTTAACTTCGCCAATTAGTGGAATTGAATTGGGACGGAAGGGTCTAAAGCCAAACCATTCTTGCGCTTTATTGATATTGCCAAAATCGGAAAAACTAGCTTTGATTTTTGCTTTGATGAAGTTGAGTTGGCTGTTGTTTTTAACGGCTCGCAACCCTCCAATCTCAACGGCTCCAGCTGCTCTGAAGACATCGCCAATTCTGCTGTAAACTATTTTATTTTCAGAATCGGTTAGGGCAATTGCTGGCGCGATAAATTCTTCATTTGCTTCAATTGAAAGGCTATGACCTTTAAGTGGATAAATTTTAGAAGTAACTCTAATGCCTTTCAAAAGCTTGTCGCCGTAAGCTCCAAGAGCATAAACATATTTATCAGCACAGAAAACGCCGCGATTAGTGTGAATGCCGGTGATTTTGCTGTAATTGGTGAAAATATTTTTTACCTCGGCATTATATTCAAAAACTACGCCATATTTTTCTTGGCAGATTTTTTCAAGAGCCTTAGTGAATAAAAGGCTGTTGCCGCTTGCGTCATCATCGTAAAAGATTCCGCCAAGCAATTTATTTTCATCGTAAAGTTTAACTAAGGTAGGCTCTTTTTTTAAGCATTCATCGCGATTTAAAATGTGAAGCTTAATGCCGAGCGACTGCTGTATTTCTGCGTGTTTAATGGCTTTTTCAAAGGCTTTGGCGTTTTGATAAAAGTGCAAAATTCCAGTTTCGTTATAATCGAATTTGATGTTTGGTTCGTCGCGCAAAATTTCTGCCAAGATTCTTCTGCTATATTTTCCGAGGCTGAATAGTTTTTTGCTATTGATGAGGGATTCTTCTGCGTTGCAATTTTTTAAAAACTCGAAGCCCCATTTTAAGAAATCGGTGTTGGCGAATTTTTTGATTGATAAAAAAGAATTGGGGCTGAAAAGTGATTTTGCGATGAGCTTTGGCGCCGATTCTGAGGCCCATGGTTCGATATGGGAGTAGCTCAATTGGCCGCCATTGGCGTATGAGCAGCCGAGGCTGGAGGCGGAGTTTTTTTCTAAAACTGTGACTTGATGACCTGATTTTGCGAGGAAATAAGCGGTTGTAACTCCGACCATTCCTGCGCCCATGACTATTATTTTCATTTGCAAAAATCTGTTAATTGTGGGATAGTTTCCTCTTGGTTTGTAGAAGTGAGTGGATTATTTACCTGACTAAAATGTGTCACGTTATGTCTCTGCAGGACACGCTGACGCATTTTGAGTTGGGTAAATAATCCACTCACTTCTACAAACTGAAACATCGCGAATATTCATTCAAAGTTAGCAGCATTTATCCAATGACTCAAGCCTTTAAGCCCAACATTTTTAATATTCCGTCAAATTATCACTTCTTTGACTCTTTGCTTGATTGGCTGTGCGCGAGTTTTGGCGATAAAATTTCTGATGTAAAAATCTTCTTTCCTAACCGTCGGGCTAGTCGTGAATTTCAAAATATTTTTGCTAGCAAGTTTGCTTCAGGCGTTGTGCCACCTAAGTCGAAGGCGATTGGCGATATTTCTTATGATGATTTTTTGGATTCATTTCCAAGGCAGCAAATAAATTCTATTATTGATGAGCTCTTTAAAATCAAGCGTTTAGACGGTTTTGATTATTTATTTTTCTTAAGTAACGAAATAATTAAGACAAAAGTTTTTGGCGAGAATATCTCTTTTACCCAAGCTTTGAGCATCGCCACGCAGTTGAAGAATTTGTTTGACGATATTGAAAGGCAAGAAATTGATTTGCATTTGCTTTATGAAATCGATGATTCAGACCTTGCGGCGCATCGTCAATTTACGCTTGAGTTTTTGAAGAAATTTTATTTGCGGGTACGAAATTCGGTGCTGAAAAATAATATTTTTTCGCAGGTTGCTTATCAAAATTTTGTTATTAATAAATTGGCTGAAAGTGTTGGGGCACAAGGGCTAAAGTCTCCATTAATTATTGCTGGTTCTACAGGAAGTGTGAATTTTAGTAAGAAATTAATTCAGGCGGTGACGCGAGATAAAAATGGTTTTGTGGTTTTGTATGGCTTGATGAATGTAGCGAAAAAGCCCGAGACTGTAAGTTTTGCGAGTGAGGGTGCTGTTGATGAAATTGTTTTTGCCAGTGATTCTACTGATAAAATTACTGCCAATAAAGCTATGGCTAGCGAAGTTATTTTTGACGAAACTCATCCACAATTTATTCTTCGCGAGCTTCTAAAATCAATGGCTCTCGCGGTCCAAGATGTTAGAGAAATTGCTGTTGAAAAATTTAAAATTTGCGATGAATCGCGAGTGAATTTTCTTTCCTATTTAATGTTGCCAAGTGCAGAAACCTATAAGTGGCAAGGGCTTGCGAGCAAAATAGAATTGCCAAAAATCGCCGCTGATTTTGCTAAAAACTTTTCTTATCTTGAATTGCAAAATGAAGTTGACGAAGCGCGAACCATTGCCGCTATTGCTTCAAAAGCGGTTATAGAAAATAAAAAAATCGCAATAATTTCTGGTGATCAAAAATTTGTTGAGTTATTAAAGGTTGAATTGCGGAAATTTTCGTTAGAATTTAATGATGCACGAAGCCTTGATTTGTCTGCTTCTAAGTTGGTTAATTTAATTTTATTATTTCTTGAATTACGTGAGAATAATTTTGAATCGGCAACTTTATTGGCAATTTTTAAGCATGATTATTCGCCTTATTTTTCCGATAAAAACTTGCTGGATTTTGAAGTTGATATATTGCGCCAACAAAGGTCTGAAGCTGGTTTGAAGGGTATTTTGCAAAAGTTAAAATCGCAAAATCAAGGAGATCGATTTGAGTTGGTAAATCAAGATCTGAAATTGCAAAAAGATAATTTCAAGTTGCCACATGAAGAGTTGCAAAATTTCTTCACAGATTTTTTGAAAAGCCTTGAAACCATTACAAACATTGAAGGCGAGGTTGATATATCTTTTTATATTCAGGCTTTAATTAATGCTGTTGAAAATTTTACTAGAAAAAATATCGCAGATTTAATTGCCATTGAAGGCGCCGCTGAAGAACTTTTGCAGCTTTTTGAAAAATTAAAATCTGCGCAAGGATTTACAATTAATACCAAAGATTCTTTGCAGTTTTTTCAGCATTTATTTGCACAAATTAATTATTTTGAAAAGTCTGATGCAGTGGCGCCAATTCAGATTCTGTCGCCGATTGAAGCGCGATTACTTAATTTTGATTTATTGATTCTAGCTTCATTAAATTATGGGAATTTTCCGCAGATTGAAAGCGAGAATTGGCTTGGGCGTAAGATTAGAAGTGATTTAGGAATTGATTTAGCGTCGAAAAAAATTGGACAAAATGCTTATGATTTTTGTAATTATTTATCGAATCAATCGGTGATTTTAACGCGCGCGCAAAGCCGTAATGGCGTGCCTGCAATCGCTTCGCCGTTCATGCTGCGCTTCGAAATTTTGTGCAAAAAATTTGCGATAAAAATTTGTGATGCCGATAAATATTTTGTGAAGGTTGATGAGTTCTCTAAAATCAAGCCTTCACAAGCTATTTTGGCACCAAAGCCACCACGTGAATTTCGTTCAAAAAAACTCGCGATCACTGATATTTCTAAATTAATTTCTAATCCATATCAAATTTATGCGCGCAAAATTTTGCAGTTGCAAGAGTTAAATAAAATTGATTACGAGCCAGAATATAGAGAGTTTGGAAGCTTTGTGCATAAGGCTTTAGAGGAGTTTGTAAAAAACCCGCAACCGCAAGAAATTTTTGTAGAAAAGGCGCAAGAAATTTTTGCGCAATATTTTGTCAGCGAAGAATCGAAATTAATTTGGTGGCCAAAATTTGAAAATATTTTTAAGAATTTTATTAGTGATAATAATGCTCTAGAGGCGCTCCAAAGCTATGTTGAAGTGCCGGTAAAAATTATGATAAAAGATATTTTGCTTACTGGAAAGATTGATCGCGTAGCAGTTTTTGAAAATGGAGAAGTTGAGGTTTTCGATTATAAAACAGGGCAAATTCCTGCGGTTAAAGATGTGGTTTCTGGAAGCCAGCCGCAGCTTACCATATCTGCCTTGATGCTATGTTTGGGTGTAATTGAAAATTATGATTTAAAAAATATTTCGCCGCAAAAAATTCATGCTTTAAATTATTGGAAATTATCTGCTTTTAGTGAATCTGAAATTAAGGCGATGGCAAAAAATAATGAAGAAGTGGCAATTATGATTGCGGCCGCCAAAGCAGGATTGGAGAGGCTTTTCGATTATTTTGCTGATGAAAAAAATGGCTATGTGGCGGCCTTTAATTCTAAAAATGAATATTCGCATTTGGCGAGAATTTTTTAACTATAAGGGATTTTATGCGTTATAAAATTACTATTGAATATGATGGCACTGGCTACGTAGGTTGGCAGAAGCAGCCAGACCAGCTCGATAAATCAATTGAAGAAATTTTGGAGAAAGCCATTGCGCAACTCACAAATGAATCGGTAAAAATAATTGGTTCGGGCCGCACGGATGCTGGGGTTCACGCTGTTGCGCAGGTTGCGGATTTTATGATTGAGAAAGAATTTGATCCTTTTCGCATGATCGCTGGGCTCAATAACTATCTGGTTTCGAGCAATATTACCATTCTTAATTGCGAGATTGTTGTGGATAATTTTAGCAGCCGTTTTGATGCGAAGACGCGCCATTATCGCTACGTAATCGTCAATCGTAGGGCGCCTTTGGCTTTGCAGAAAAATCGCGCTTGGCATGTGCCTTTGCCGCTTGACGTGGTGGCGATGCAATTGGCGGCTAATTATTTGGTGGGAGATTTTGATTTTTCGGCCTTTCGCGATGCAGAATGTCAGTCTAAATCGCCTAAGAAAACGGTGAAAAAAATTATGGTGGAGAAGAGAGGGGAGGAGATAATTATTGAGATTTCGGCGAAATCTTTTTTGCATCATATGGTGCGAAATATTGTAGGAACGCTGATGTGGGTTGGGTCGGGGAGGATTGCCGTTGATGATGTTTTGGTGATTTTGGAGAGTCGAGATCGGAGGAATTCTGGGCCGAATGCGCCAGCTTGTGGACTTTATTTTTTGGGTGTGGATTATTAGTTTGGTATTGGGAGAAATATTCCTCTTCTTAAATGGCGGGGCAAAAATAAATTTTTTTAACATGAGTAAAGCATTTTTTTCGCTTGGTTGCGAGCATCTTTCTATTGGTAAATTGTTTGGCATTTTAAATGGCGAATTATCGTTGAAATTCTCGAATGAGGCGGTGGCGAAGGTGCGAAAGTCTAAGGCTTGCGTCGATAAAGTTGTGCGTGATGAAAGGGTGGTTTATGGCGTGAATACTGGGTTTGGGGTGTTGTGCGATAAAATAATTTCGGCGAATGATACTAGTGAATTGCAGGCGAATTTGTTGAAGAGTCACTCGGTTGGCGTGGGCGAGGCTATTCCGCACCTTGTGGCGAAGTTAATGTTAATTACGAAGGCGCATGCTTTGGCACAAGGTTTTTCGGGGGTTGCGGTTGAAACTGTTGAGAGAATTTTGTGGCATATTGAACAAGATATAATTCCTGTAGTGCCGCAGAAGGGCTCGGTTGGCGCTTCGGGAGACTTGGCGCCGTTGTCGCATTTATTTTTGCCGCTGATTGGGCTTGGCGAAATTATGGTGAAAGGTGAAAAATGGCAGACAGCAGATTTTTTTGCCAAGCAAGGGTTGAAGCCCTTGGCTCTAGGGCCAAAGGAAGGGCTTGCGTTAATTAATGGCACGCAATTTATGGCGAGCTTTGGCGCTCTAGGGCTCTATCGTTTTCACCATTTGCTAGAGCAGGCCGATATTATTGCGGCAATAACTCTTGATGCAACCGAAAGCTCTACCAAGCCTTTCGATCCGCGGCTGCACGAGATTCGCCCATTCGCAGGAAATAAATTGGTGGCGCAGAGAATGCTGGCGCTAATTGAGGGCTCGCAAATAAATTCGGCGCATCATAATTGTGCGCGAGTGCAAGATCCTTATTCGCTGCGCTGCATTCCGCAAATTCATGGCGCTTCTAGAAACGCATGGCTTCACGTGAAGGAAACTATAGAAATTGAATTAAATTCTGTTACCGATAATCCGATTGTTTTAAACGAAAATGAGATTATTAGCGGCGGCGGATTTCACGGTCAACCAATCGCGATGGCACTAGACTACGCAACGCTTGCCGCGGCAGAACTTGGCAATGTTGCAGATCGCAGATGTTACTTAATGTTGGAAGGAAAAAAATACGGTTTGCCAGCATTTTTATTAGAAGATGCGGGGCTAAATTCGGGCTTCATGATTCCGCAATACACTACAGCCGCGCTGGTTTCTGAGAATAAATCTTTATGCTTTCCTGCAAGTGCCGACAGCATTCCAACTTCTTTGGGGCAAGAAGATCACGTCTCGATGGGCTCTATTAGCGGCCGCAAGTTCAATATGGTGCTTGATAATTTAGAATATATTCAAGCCATAGAATTAATGTATGCGGCGCAAGCACTTGAATTTAAAAGGCCGCGGCGCTCATCTGCTATTATTGAAAAGGCGATGGATGAAGTTAGAAATTTAGTTGAGTTTAAAACTAAAGATACCGTTCTATATAATGGAATCAATGCTTTGCATAGTTTAGTCATATCATTTAAGTTGCAAAAATTGGCCCAAGATTTAAATGAAAATTATTCTGATTTTGTTTTGTAGGGCTTTGTTGCTATTTAAGATTAAGATCTGTGAATTCTAGGTGTTAAAACGATACTTAAGGCTAGAGTGTCGAAGGCGATTGTTAAGTAAAAATTATTATGAAAATCGAATTTAGTAATTTACAAGAGAGAGATGTTTTTAGAAAATTTGCAGAAATAATTTCTGCACATGCCGTTCCTAATACCGTTGATCAAAAGTCACAATATCCAATTTTGTATATCAATAGCGATCAATCTATATCGCTTTTTTCGGATAGAGACGAAGATAAAATTTTTTTTGAAGGGAGCGACTTTGGCGTTATAGCGGAAAAAATTAAGCGGCATCAAGATTTTAATTCGATAGAATTTGATAAAGAATTTCTTCTTCTAAGTAATCATACTGACGGACTTAAAGAGTATAGGTTTTGCGTGAAGCTAGAAGATATGGATGCGATATTACGAAATGATGATTTATATAATGGTTACAAGGCCAATGGTAGTATTATGAGGTTGGCTGGTGATTTTGTTTTAAAAAAAGACAGAATTAGATTGTTTCCGGTCAATATTTTAAAAGATAAGCAATCGGATAATGAAATTTTATTTATTGCAGCGATAGGTTGCCAAATCACCGAAATGCCATCTATCCAGATGATTAGATTAATGCCAGATTTTAGCAAGAAAATGAAAGTGTTTCATCGTGTCCCAGAAGCTCTTATTTCAAAAGGCATTGATGCTAGTGTTATAACCGAGGCTATTCGTGCCATATTGCTTGATGCGGGTATGGCAGAAGGTATGGAAGTAAAAGATTTCTTTCGTTATACGCAGGGGGGGGAGGTGTTATTTGCAAATATTCCACTTCCGCAATCTTTTTGCTATCTAGAAGAAATTAGTGATGACGATATGGCGTTTTATTCTACTTACTCAAATCTTTCTAAGGCGGAAATGTTGGAAAGTAATTGCAAGCATCTTGAGGTCAATACATTGGCTTTTTTAAAGCAGATTGGTAAAATTATTTTTGATGATTTTGTTAAAAGTGCGAATGAATTTATAGTTAACAAAGGGGTTATAAATAAAGTGTTAGCGAATGGTTCTGTTTATACAATTAAGTTAGAAATTTCTGATATTGAGAATGCGAATAAATTGCAGGAAACGATTTTGATTATTGAAAAAATGATAAAAAAGGTAAATGATCATTCTTGTCAAGATGATGTAAAAGATAAAGATTTTATATTTTTTTCAAAAGAAGTTGAGTTGATTCAAAAAAAAGCTGATGAAATGCAAAAAATATACGAGTTGATGGAGGAAGGCAGAGTCTGTGCCGCATCTGACGCTAGTTCTGATTATAAAGATGATGAAGAGGCGGCCTTTTTTGTATCTAAGTCTAACGCAACTACTCCTCCATTAGCTAAAGTTAAAAAAGCTACGAAAGAAAAGTTAGCGAGTGAAGAAAAGTCAAGATGCTCTATCTCGTAAATATAAAAATAAAATTAAATCACTTATGAACTACGAAAATTTTATAAAAAAATATGCCGCACACCCTAATTATAAGGCTCCGCACGGCAGCGAGCTAAACGCAAAATCTTGGGCAACAGAAGCTCCGCTTCGAATGTTGCTTAATAATCTTGATGCTGAAGTTGCAGAAAATCCGGCTGGATTAGTGGTTTATGGCGGCAATGGGCAAGCGGCTCGCAACCTTGAATCTCTGCATAAAATTATCGAAATTTTGTTGCAGCTTGAAAGCGATCAATCGCTTTTGGTGCAGTCTGGCAAGCCAGTTGGAATTGTGCGCACTCACGATCAAGCGCCGCGAGTTTTAATCGCCAATAGCAACCTCGTGCCACAATGGGCAACGCTCGAGCATTTTAACATGCTAAAAGATAAAGGCCTGATGATGTATGGCCAAATGACGGCGGGAAGCTGGATTTATATAGGCTCGCAAGGAATATTGCAAGGCACCTACGAAACCTTTGCCGCATGCGGACGCAAGCATTTTGGCGGAAGTTTAAAAGGCAGGTTAGTTGTGTCTGGCGGGCTTGGCGGAATGGGCGGAGCGCAACCACTAGCCGCAACTTTAGCTGGTGCAACTTTTCTTGGTATTGATATAAATCCTGCTTCGGTGCAAAAGCGCCTCGATACTCGCTATGTCGATAAAATGACTTACTCTTACGAAGAGGCGGTTAAATGGGCGCTTGAGGCAAAAGAAAAAGGCGAGGCGATTTCAATTGGCTTGGTTGGCGACGCGGGAACAGTGTTAGAGCGCCTTCTCAAAGATAATATAATTCCCGATATTTTAACCGATCAAACTTCTGCGCACGACCCTATCAACGGCTATGTGCCGCACAATATCAGTTTGCAAGAATCGCTAAAATTGCGAGAAGAAAATTCTGCAAAGCATAAAGAAATGTCGATCGCAAGCATGGCGCGCCATGTTAAATTCATGCTTGAAATGCAAAAAAGGGGCGCAAAAACTTTTGATTATGGCAATAATATTCGTGAATTTGCAAAAATTGGCGGTGTTGCAAACGCCTATGATTTTAGCGGCTTCGTGCCAGAATATATTCGTGATTTATTCTGCGAAGGCTTAGGGCCATTTAGATGGGTTGCACTTTCTGGCGACCCGCAAGATATTTATACAACCGATGAAGCCTTGATAGAAGCCTTTGCAGACAATAAACATTTATGCAATTGGCTAAAAAATGCTCGCGATAAAATTGCCTTTCAAGGCTTGCCAGCGCGAATTTGCTGGCTTGGCATGGGCGATCGCGAAAAAGCGGGCTTAATTTTTAACGATTTAGTTGCAAAAGGAAAAGTTAAAGCGCCAATTGTTATTGGGCGCGACCACTTAGATTGCGGTTCGGTGGCTTCTCCAAATCGTGAAACAGAAAAAATGAAAGATGGTTCTGATGCGGTTTCTGATTGGGCGCTTTTGAATTTGCTTTCTAACACTGCTGGGGGTGCTACTTGGGTGTCGTTTCATCATGGCGGCGGCGTTGGCATTGGATATTCGCAGCATGCAGGAATGGTTGTGGTGGCAGATGGCACTAAGCGCGCAGAGGATTGCTTGCGTAGAGTTTTGCATAATGATCCGGCGATGGGCGTGTTTCGCCATAAGGATGCGGGGTATGAGATTGCGCAGAATTGTGCGGATAAGTTTAATTTGAATTTGTAGATAAATATGGACGAGGAACAGGAAAAAAGAAGATTGGCTCAACATTATGTTGAGTCAGAAAAGAATGAGTGCGAAACTTATATTGAATCTTTTCTTAAGGACGAGAACCGTTCTTTCATCGGCTATGGCGAATTAGAAGATTTGCGCAAAGAAATAATAAATATCAAGAATGAGTTTTTTTCAGTTCATAAGGATCGAGGATTTTTTACATTGCCAGAATGCGATAAAAATAAAATCATCGATGCAATTAAGGAATTTTCTTTAAAATCATCTTTGTTATATTCTGCTGTAAAAGATAATGGCACTACGGAAGGAGCTCTACAAAAGAGCAAGGATGATGTAAGGCAATCCATGGATAATTTATCTAAATTTATTCCTGATAAAAAAGCGATATCTGGCGATTCAAAATAAAAATAAATGAAAATCATTGGTCCATTTTCACAATTATTAACAATGCGAAGCCTTGATTTACAAGGCCCCTTGCAAGATGATCAACTTGAAATTTTAACAAATTCTGCCATCGCAATTGAAGGTGATAAAATTTTTGATATTGGAAATTTTGACGATTTACGCAAAAAATATCCGCAAGCAGAAATTGAGGAAATCACCTCCCCAGCCGTTGCGCTACCCGGATTTATCGATGCGCATACCCACATTTGTTTTGCAGGAGATCGCGCCAACGATTACGCCCTGCGCAGCTCGGGCAAGTCATATTTAGAAATTGCGCAAAGTGGCGGTGGAATTTGGAGCACGGTGCAAAAAACTCGCGAAGCTTCATTAGAGACTTTGGTAGAACTTACGGCCGCAAGGGCTAATCGCCATTTGCTTGATGGCATCACAACAATTGAAGTAAAAAGTGGCTATGGTTTAAGTGTTGCAGAAGAGTTGAAAATGCTGCGCGCAATTAAGTTAGCGCAAGAAAATCTAAGTGATTTTTCTGCAAATAATGCGCAAAAAAATCATCTAAAATTACAAAAATGCAAAGCAGATTTAATTTCAACTTGCCTTGCTGCGCACATGAAACCAAAGGATTTCACAGGCTCTGCGGCAGAATATTTACAGCAAATTTCGCAAGAATTATTTCCAATTTTGCGCGCAGAAAATCTTGCAAATCGCATCGATATTTTTATTGAAAAAACTGCGTTTTCTATAGATGAAGCTAGGCAATATCTAGCTGCGGCGCGTGCAATGAATTTTGATATTACGATTCACGCCGATCAATTTTCTGTTGGCGGATCGGCCTTGGCTGTAGAATTTGCGGCGCTCTCTGCCGATCATTTAGAAATGTCGTCGCAGCAAGAAATAGAATTAATTGCCGCTTCAAACGTTGTGGCTGTAGCGCTTCCCGGCTCATCTTATGGTCTTGGAATTTATAATATGACGCCAGCGCGCAAGCTGCTTGATGCTGGCGCAATTGTCGCAATTGCCTCCGATTGGAACCCCGGTTCTGCGCCCATGGGAGACCTGCTCGCGCAAGCCGCAATGTTTGGAATTTATGAAAAACTTTCAGCGGCAGAAGTTTTTGCGGCATTAACATTTCGCGCCGCCAAGGCTTTAAAATTAAGCGATCGCGGCGTTATTGAAAAAGGAATGTTGGCCGATTTTCAATTATATCCGCTCGATAATTATAAGAAAATTTTATATAACCAAGGCAAAATAAAGCCGTTTGCGGTTTATAAAAGCGGCGTAAGATTTAGCTAAATGAGGAATAAAATTTCGAAGTTTTATAAAAATAATTCACTAAAATTAAAATAATTTATGACTTACACAATAGCTTCTCCCATTAATGGTCGCATCGATGGAACCGCTGCCGACGTGCTTCGCTGGCATCAAGTGATAAAATCTATCGATCTCAATAATCACCAAATTTCGCTAGCACCAAATCATAAAGGTTTCGTGTTTTTGGGTTTTGCAACCGATGAAGGCGTGCGAAGAAACCAAGGCAGAGTAGGGGCCTCGGCGGGTCATCAATCGATCGCGCAAGTGATAGCAAATTTGCCAGTGCATTTTGATAATATCGAATTATTTCATGGCGGCGTTATTTTGTGCGAAGATGGAAATTTAGAAAAAGCGCAGGCGGAATTAGCTTTTTATGTAGAAAAAGTTTTGGCGGCTAGATGCACGCCAATCGTGCTTGGCGGCGGGCATGATGTAACTTATGGTCATTATTCTGGATTACATAATTTTGTTACAAAAAATTCTAAAACATCTGCAAAAATAGGAATTATAAATGTTGATGCGCATTTCGATTTGCGCCCAATTGACAAAAATATTGGCGCAACTTCTGGCACTAGCATTTGGCAAATTGCAACAGAGGCAAAAAAAAGCGGCCAGCCATTCAACTGCTTGGCTCTAGGTATTCAGAAATATGGCAATACTAAATTATTGTTTGATGAAGCAGAAAAATTCGGCGTAGAATATATTTTGGGCGATCAATTTCATTATGATGAAAAGCAAAATATCGCTAATAAAATCAGCAAATTTATAGATTCAGTCGATCACGTTTATCTTACAATCTGCATGGATGCATTTGCGGCCGCATATGCTCCCGGAGTTAGTGCCACTTCATATAACGGCATTGCGCCTGATCATATTTTTATGACAGCCTTCGATCAAATTACAAAATCGAAAAAATTTATTGGCCTTGATTTTGCAGAGTTAAATCCAAAATTCGATGTTGATTTGCGCACGGCGAAGCTTGCAGCGAGTATGATTTTTAGACTTTGCTAGAAAAAATTTTATTAAAGAAGCAATTTTTCTTCCCCGTATGGCACGCGGGCCCTTGTTGCTTAACCTTCAACAGCAAGCAGTCGAAATCGCAATCTGCAATAATTTCTACCACTTCTTGCAAATGTCCAGAGGTTTCGCCTTTCTTCCACAAGGCTTTGCGCGAGCGCGAGAAATAAGTAGCGAAGCCAGTTTGTAAAGTTAATTCAAGACTTTCTAGATTCATCCAAGCTTGCATCAAAATCTCGCCAGAGCTGTGATCTTGCGCAATTGCAGGAATGAGTCCTTGCTCATTAAACTTTAGATTTTTTAAAATTTGTGTCATAAAATATTAACAAGTTTGTTTATATTGTTTGTGGTTAGCCATGTTTGGCTAAGCAATAATCAATCATGTTTAAATTCAATCATAATTTTGAGATGCCAAGATATACAATAGCAGATCCTTCTATTCATCCAGATATAGATCAATTAAGAAAAATAATTGCAACAGGCAATGTGCAGCAGTATGAGGGGAGCAAGTTTGCCAGTGTAAGGCAAAAGTTTAATGAATATTGGGATAATCTTAAGCAAAAAACTAGCGAAGATTTCAGCTGTCCTTGGCCAGATAAAAATTATAGTTTACTGCATTATGCTGCCGATTTTCCTAATATTCTTATGTTTCATGCTGTTGCTAGAAAAGTTGGCTATAATTATTGCAATGTGCAAGCTGGCAGCGAAGACGAGGAAGGATTTACGCCAATTCATATCGCTATGAAGCGCGCTCATAATAACCATGAGAATAATGTCGTTATAATCCGCATGCTGCAAAAATCTGATCTTAAAATTGTTGATAAGAATGGCGATACCTACCTTCACCATGCAATAATTAACGGGTGCGCTGATGAGATTGTCAAAAAAATTATTGAATTAAAGCCAGAACTTATTCATCAAACAAACAACAAGCGCGAAACCCCTTTGGGGATATGCCTATCAAGCATTGATGCCATTATAGATTCTGAAAAGGAGGTCGTTAAAAACTCTGTCGACAGAGCGAAAGAAGAGCTTGCTGTTTTTGAGAGCGATAGCGGAATAAGAAAGGGTTATAAAAAAACCTTTGCTTCAAGTTATCAGGGATTTTTAAATTTGTTGCCTGCATTAGAGATTAGAGGGGAGGTTTGCACTGAACTAAAAGATGATTTTGATAAACTGAAGCAAATATTTGACGGGCCTGCTGATAAAGATTTTAAGCAAACATTTCGCGAGCTAGCTACGGTTTTAGCGAGTCACTATATTGAGAATATTCCAAGGTTTTTGCCGTATACAGAAAAAAGCTTAAAAAAGAGCGGCGATGAGATTAAAGGTTTCTATCGATCGCTTTCACTTGTATCTGCTGCAAGCTCTGCGACTATTTTAGTTAAAAATGGTGCGAAGACACTAAAATCGGAGACGTCAAATGCCAGAGAGGCGCCATGTGAAGCTGATTCAGTGCCCGCAAGTGCGGTTCAGAGACCTGAGGCAAGTTCTTTTTTTGAAAATCATCGTACAATTTAAAATATTTATATGTATCCAATTACCTGTACCAGAAGAGTTGAATTTGACGCCGCACATCGCATTCTAAATCATGAAAGCAAATGCAAAATGTTGCATGGTCATCGCTATGCCCTAGAGGCAAGCTTTGTCGCTGACGATCTGGACGATTTAGGAAGAGTAATAGATTTTGGCGAAGTGAGGCAAATATTGGGCTCGTGGATTGATGAAAATTTTGATCATAACGCAATTTTATCGCAATATGATAAAAGTCTTGGTGAAAAAATTGCTGCAGAAACGGGGCAAAAAATTTTCTACCTCAACGAAAACCCTACAGCCGAGAATATCGCCAAGTTTTTGCTAAAAGAAATTTGTCCAAAATTATTTGCAGAAAAAAGTGTAAAATGCGTAGCGCTTAAGCTTTATGAAACGCCAAATTGCTATGTTGAAGTAAAGTAGTTTTGATGTTGATTATGTTAACGGGCTGTGGGTTTAGCTGAGTTTGCGAGCATCAATATAAATAATTATGAAAAATTTAGAAAATAATCCAGATAAAAAACCCATGCCAAACTTCTTTGTCAAATACCGCGTCTACTACGAAGATACCGACGCTGGCGGCGTTATGTATTATGCAAATTACCTCAAGTTTTTTGAACGCTCCCGCACCGATTTTTTACGCCACCTAGGAATTTCGCAACAAGAATTAATAGAGAAAGAGAAACTCGCATTTGTGGTAAGGCGTTGCGAGCTAGATTATCTAAGGCCAGCTAAGCTAGATGATTTTGTTGAAGTTACGGTTGTGGTAGAAAAAATCAACGCCGCTTCAATTATTATGACACAAGAAATGCGTAAAGATGAAATGGTGATGGCCCGCTTGAGAGTAGAGATTGCGAGTGTTGATGTTAGTAGTTTTAAGCCGAAGAAAATTGCGGATCATCTAAGAATCTTGTTATCAAGGGCGGTTTAAAGGCAAAATCTAGCTCTCCTCGATCTCGTCATTTTCAATCCTTATAACCTCGGGAAGGCTGATTTTAATGGTTCCGCCGCGCACATCTATTTCGGGAAAAATTTCATTTTTAAACGGAAAATTCTCAACTTTTTCTAAATTTCTTTTTGGATCAGCTTCATTAAATTGAATTTCTAACATAGTTCCGGCCCCAAAATCCATTACGTTGGCAACCTTGCCAATATTTTTTCTTGCCTCATCAATCACTGATAATCCTATTAAGTCAACCTGATAAAATTCGTCATTCGTGAGTTCTTTAAAGCCTTCGCGATCGGTGAAAAGCTCTGTCCCACGCAGCTTCTCAGCTTCGTTGCGATCGTCGAGACCAGCAATTTTTGCAATTAGAATTACGCCATTGCCTCCATTTGAGCTGACGGAATTTTTATTTTTATTGCTAATTTTTAACTTTATAGAATTGCCATTTTTATCGAAAAGTGGATATTTTTCTATATCTGCTGGATGCTGGCAATAGCTGAGAACCTTGATTTCACCCCTGATTCCGAAGACTGAACTTATTTTGCCGATGAGAATTTTTTTAGTCATTATTATTTAATTTTTAGCAAACGCATCGAATTATTATATTGGAATTTTTACTTTCGAGATTGATATTTTTCAAATTCTTCTGCGCGAAATTTTTTCGCTAAATTTTCCAGAATTGAATTGACGAAACTGGTGCGCGAATCTTCAAAAAAGTGCGAAGAAATTTCAACATATTCATCAAGAATAACTTTAAACGGAACATCCTTCGCAACCTTTAATTCTAAGCTTGCAAAGCGTATAATTTGCAGCATTAAGCGCGATAGTTTTTCTATCGTCCAACCATTTTGCAGCAATGGAGAAATTTCTTCATCAATTGCAGCGACATCAACAACCAAGCCGTTAATTAAATTATCTAAAAGCATCAAATCGATTTTATCGCGATAAGATTTTGCATCTTCGCCATCGTCAAAAAGATATTCTTCGATTGTATTATTTTTGATTTCGTTGAGCGAAATTTTATGCTCGTGAAACTCGAATTGATAAAAAATTTGCACTGCCATCAAGCGAGTAAGGCTGCGCTTGCGAGTAGCAATTTCGGGCTTCGTTTTTCGGTTCTGATTTTTTTGCATTCTTGTTAAATTGACTTTTTGAGGTCGCTTATTATAATCACGACCAAAATTTTCTCAAGTTTCTTCACAAATATCATGCCAAAAAGAACGGACATCAAATCAATCTTGATTATTGGAGCTGGACCGATTGTTATCGGACAAGCCTGCGAATTCGATTATTCGGGCACGCAAGCCTGTAAAGCCTTGCGAGAAGAGGGATACAAGGTGATCCTAATTAACTCAAATCCGGCTACGATCATGACAGATCCGAACCTCGCAGACCGCACCTATATTGAGCCGATCGACCCTGCGGTGGTAGAATCGATCGTCGCGAAAGAGCGCCCCGATGCAGTATTACCAACGGTTGGTGGCCAAACTGCGTTGAACTGCGCCATCGCTTTAGCAAAAAATGGTGTGCTTGAAAAATATAATGTCGAGCTAATTGGTGCCTCGATTGACGCGATTAAAAAAGCTGAAGATCGCTCGCTATTTCAAAAGGCGATGGAAAAAATTGGGCTTGAGACGCCTAGAAACGTCATCGTTCAGACTCTTGAAGCGGCGATGCAAGCCTTACCAAATATTGGCTTGCCAGCAATTATTCGTCCGTCATTTACAATGGGCGGAGCTGGTGGTGGCGTGGCTTACACCGAAGAACAGTTTAAGCAAATTGTTGAATATGGTTTAGCAATGTCGCCAACAAACGAAGTGCTGATTGATGAGTCAATCATTGGCTGGAAAGAGTTTGAGATGGAAGTTGTGCGCGACAAAAACGATAACGCGATCATCATTTGCTCAATTGAAAATGTTGATCCGATGGGTGTGCATACTGGCGATTCTATTACTGTGGCGCCTGCTTTAACCCTAACCGATAAAGAATATCAACGTATGCGCGACGCTTCAATTGCGGTGCTGCGCGAGATTGGCGTTGAAACTGGTGGCTCAAACGTGCAATTTGCGGTGAATCCTGAAGATGGCCGTTTGGTGGTAATTGAAATGAATCCGCGGGTTTCGCGCTCTTCGGCATTGGCTTCGAAGGCTACTGGCTTCCCAATTGCCAAGGTTGCGGCGAAGTTAGCGGTTGGCTACACGCTTGATGAAATTAAAAATGATATTACTGGTGGCACTACTCCCACTTCATTCGAGCCGACTATCGATTATGTTGTGGTAAAAATTCCGCGCTTTGCTTTCGAGAAATTTAAAGGCAGCGATAGCGCACTTTCTAGTTCGATGAAATCGGTGGGAGAGGCCATGGGTATTGGACGCTCGTTTGTCGAGAGTTTACAAAAAGCGCTGCGCAGCCTTGAGGCGGGCTTCTGCGGGTTTGACGATGTTATGATTGCGGCAGAAGATCCTGAACAGCGCACAAAAATTATTTCTGAGAGAATTAAAATTGCAGCGCCAAATAGAATTATATTGATCGCGCAAGCCATGCGAGAAGGGCTTTCGCTTGAGTTAATCAATAAACTAACTTTCTACGATCCGTGGTTTTTAGAACAAATAAAAAGCATTATTGATGCAGAAAGTGAAGTGAGAAAGAATGGCTTGCCCCGCGATTTTGAAGGCATGCTGGCTTTGAAGAGAATGGGTTTTGCAGATAAAAGATTGGCAAAATTAACCGCGATGAATGAGAAAGATGTGCGGAAGATTCGTCAAGATTTAGGGGTGAATCCTGTCTATAAGCGCGTAGATTCTTGCGCGGCAGAGTTCGATTCGGTTACGTCTTATATGTATTCTTGTTATGAGAGTTAGTTAAAAAATATTGCAATCAGATAGATCTTACGATTTTCAATTTGCATCTTATTAGTTATTTTTGAAATTAATCTTTGCTACGAGCGTAATTTAGTTCATCAATTTATATCAAGTCACAAAGCTTATGACTGTTTCTATTATCATATGTGGGCAAAATGAAACCGTGAGAAAATCGGTTGATCAAAGAAATATACGCTTATGCACAATGGGCCTCAAATCTTGTGTTGCTGTGATTATAACAGATAAATCAGGCAATATTTCATTAACACATGTAGATGGAAATACCGATTTATCATTTATCCCTAAAGAAATTACGGAATTTATGAAGGGGGGGTATAATATTGATGTTGTTGCGGTAGATGGCCTTATGGGTGAATATGTAGCAACAAAAGTGTCTGCTTACCTCAAAGAAAGTTTTCCAACAATCAATAATTCAAAAGGTAATCAAAATATAAGGAAAATTAAAGAGTCAACAGATTATTCAAGAGGCGTGATGGTTGATGATTTGGTTGATCAATCTGGCAATTTTCAAATATCTTTAAAGCAACCAGTGTGGCAAGATCTTGAAGAATTTGGTGATGTTAGGGCTAGTGAAAATGCGCAAAAAAGAATTTATCAGCGACAAATCGCGTTTTATTTTTTACGTGAATCGATGCCGCATTTAGCCTTTGCAGATGATAATTTTATTGAATATGAGGCAGAGCGAACCGATCTCCCTCAAATACAAAGGTTTTTAGAATCGGTAAAGGGAAAGATTACAGATCCTGCTTTTGTAAGAGATGCTTATCTAAAAGAAAGTGCTCACCACGAAGTGCTATCTAGCTTGAGAGGCTTAATTTATGCTACAACAAAATATCTTGATCTTCTTGCTCAAGAAACACCAAAGGCAGTTGAGGCGCCAAAAACATCTGTGTTAGTGAAAGATGCTGCATTGACAAAAAAAGATGGGCTGGAGTCTGGAAAAGCTTGCGGACGTAAGTAGATTGAAAATCAAAAAACTGCGCTTAAAAACAAATTGAATTAAACAAATTCACTAACAATAATTTTTTATCAAGATTCAGCGAAGCCGCTTGCGACAAGGCTTTTGCTATCACGTCACTCAAATCGAAAACTTCTTCTGCGCTAAATTTTTGATTTAGCATCGAAAAAACTTCCTTTTCAGTAAAAAGAAAATACTCAATCTGCCCAGCATTATAGGCGCTTAGGCGATGTAAGAAAAAGGTTATCGTTTCAGAAAAAATCTCAAAATTAAAATTTTTATCGGCGATTTTTTTTATAATTTCTTCGTTGATGATGCGGTTTTTTATTGAACTGAGAAATAATTCGTAAATTTCAATCATATCGCGACCCACGTCTATGGCCTTTGCAGGGGAGTCGTCGCACATTATTGAGAGGATTTTTATTTCTTCTGCCGAATATTTAAAAATACTTTTTTGTAGAATTTTTGCGAAATCTTCATGTGATAAATCGGGGATTTTTATGAGGTGGCAGCGTGATTTTATCGTTGCTAAAAGCTTGCTTGGATTATGCGAAATTAATATTAGAAAGTTATTTGGATGCGGTTCTTCAAGAATTTTTAATAAGGCGTTGGAAGCCGCGCGGTTGAGATCGTCTGCGGCATCGATGATGATGAACTTTTCGTTAGAAATTGCAGAAGTTTGGTTGGCAAAATCGGCGATTTTGCGGACTTGATCAACAACAATATCGCGTTTATTTTCTAGTTTTTCGATGAGGAATAAATCGGGGTGATTTTCAAAATTTCCCCCCAAAATTTCTAAAGCAAATTTCTTCGCAAAATTAGATTTTCCGATCCCTTTTTTGCCGTGAAGCAAAATTGCGTGATGTAATTTATGTTGATGATAATTGCTGCGAAGGCTTGATTTTATTGAATCGAAGCCAATCATTCGCCGCCACCAAGTGAGTGAACATAAATTGCTAAAGCCTTTATAGTTTTGTCATCGAGACGACCTTTCCAATATGGCATGACGCCGCCACGGGCATAGGTTACGGTATAGTTTATATCAGCTTTATCCGAGCCATAAAGCCATATCGCATCGGTTAAATTTGGCGCTCCAAACTTGCGATCGCCCTTGGCTTTAGCGCCATGGCAAGAAGAGCAGTTTTCTTTGAAGATGGCGTCGCCTTGCTTGTTGTAAGGCGCTTTGCCTGATAACGACATCACATATTCTACTACCGCTTCAATTTCGTCTTTTTTCAAGATTTTATCGAGGCCGAAAGACGGCATTTGTGAGGTGCGCGTTTGCGGGTGTGCAGAGCGAATTCCGTAGGTGAGTGTTTGTTGAATATCTTCAACTTTGCCGCCCCATAACCAATCGTCGTCGTTTAAATTGGGGAAGCCTTTAAAGCCTGCGGCACCTGTGCCATGGCAGGCGGCGCAGTTTTCTTTGAAAGAAATGCGGCCAGCGTTAAGAGCGAATTCCATTAATTGCGGATCTTTTTTTATTTCAGCAAAACTTGCTTTAGAAAATTTGCCGAGATAAACATTTTTGATGGAGGCAATTTCTTCTTGGCTTTCGACGAGTTGCGATTGTTGGCTCCAATTGAGAGAGCCTTTGCTATTGCCGCTTGGAGTTGGCCAAGTTGGATAAAAAAACCAATAGCCAACAGACCAAATAATGCAAATAATCCAAACAATTAGCCACCAGCGCGGCGCAGGAACATTATATTCTTGAATGCCGTCCCAGTCGTGTCCAGTGGTTTGAGGGGCTTTATTTTGATCGTTTTTTTTGTCTTTCATTGAAAAAAAATGAAAATATTTAAATTTGAAATTGTGCTGCTACAATATTCTAGATTATGTTTAAAGCTGTGATACTTTAATTTTTATTAGCATAAAACCCTCTTTCCAAGATTTAAAGATAAAAATAGATGAAAATTTCTCTGATCATTACAGTTCTTGATGCCGAAAAATATTTGCGTAAGGCGCTAGACTCTTTTTTGGCGCAAGATTACGCCGATAAAGAATTGATAATTTTAGACGGAAAATCGCGCGATGGCAGCCATGAAATTATTACGCAATATCAGAAAAATTTTCCGCATTTAATAAAGTGGATTAACGAGCTAGACTCTGGAATTTCACATGCGCGCAACATTGCGCTCAAGCATGTTACAGGAGATTTTGTGGGATTTTTAGGCGCTGATGATTTTTTGCATAAGGATTTTTATGCGCAAATGGCTTATTACGCAGAAGTTAACCCCGATTTTGATGTGATGTATTTTAACTCTTACACTGTTGGAAATAATTCTGCTTTCGATAATAGTGCGCAAACTATGATAACGATGCGCAACCTGATAAAGCGCTGTCCGATTGGATCGGGAGAATCTTTTTATTATCGGCGCGCGGTTTTTGACACGCTAAAATTCAACGAAAAAAATCGTTATTCAATGGATTACGAACTTAATGTGGCGTTGGTTAAAAGTGGCAAATATAGATTTTTCCCCGTGAATATTGCGGCGGTTTTTAATGGTAGTTATGGTGAGAGTATTTCTTTCTCAAGCTCTTTAAAGCAAAGGCTAGAAACCGTTGCGGTGCAATTAAAATATGCGCGCAATTTTAAAGAAAAATTTTGTATTTTATATCGTAAGAAAAAATTGATTTTGAAAAATTTTCAAACATTTTGTGAAATAAAAAAAATAATATAATGAAGATCATTCTTGCAAAGCCGCGCGGATTCTGCGCTGGCGTTACTCGCGCAATTGAAACCGTTGAGCGTGCTTTGGCAAAATTTGGGCCGCCAATTTATGTTCGCCATGAAATTGTGCATAATAAATATGTGGTAGAATCATTGCGGCAGAAGGGCGCGATCTTTGTTGATGAGGTTACGCAAATTCCGAAAGACGCGATTGTAATTTTTTCGGCGCATGGAGTTTCGGATAAAGTTGAGGAAGATGCTTTATCGCGCGGCCTTGATGTGATTGATGCCACGTGCCCTTTAGTGAGTAAAGTTCATCGCGAAGCAAAAAAGTATGAAGATGAGGGTTACGAAATTATTTTGATTGGGCATAAAGGCCACCCAGAAGTTGAAGGCACGAGCGGGCGCGTGAAGAAAAAGGTAATTTTGGTGACAGATGAAAATGACGCGCGAACCGTTGAAATTGGGCATCCAGAGAAAATTGCTTATGTAACGCAAACCACTTTAAGCGTTGATGATACGAAAAAAATTGCCAATGTTTTAGAGAAGAGATTTCCGCAGATGCAGGCGGGGCTTGCCACGAAGGACATTTGTTATGCTACACAAAATCGTCAAGATGCGGTGCGCGAATTATCGAAAAGCGTGGATATGCTGTTGGTGATTGGGGCGCAGAACAGCTCTAACTCTAATCGTTTGCGCGATTTGGGAGAGGAATGCGGGCGTGTATCTTACTTGATTAATGGTGCACAAGATATTGATTCTGCTTGGTTTGAGGGCGTTGAGAATATTGGCTTGAGCGCGGGAGCTTCGGCACCAGAGGTGTTGGTGCAAGATGTGATTGCAAAAATAAAAGAGCTGGCGAGTGAAGAGGTTGTGGTGTGTGATATGGATGGGATTGTGGAGAATGTGTTTTTTGCTTTGCCAAGGAAGGTTAGGAAATAACTCGAATAAAATTTTTTAAAATAACCGCATGCTTCGAGTTTGTTTATTGGCCATTATTGCTGCTAATTTGCTCATCGTAAGTGGTTGCGGAGGAGGAGGGGTTTCTTCTGGAGGGGGTAGCAGCGGTAGCGGTGGTAGTAGTAGCGGTGGTAGTAGTGGCGGTGTAACTTGGCTCAATACGGTGACTTCTGCAGAAGCTAATGTTTATCGAACTAATGAATATAGTAAAATTATCAGCGGCACTACTTACGACCAAAGTTTAGAGCAGATTCATGCGGCAGAAGCCTACGCCTTGCTTGATAAGAATGATAAAATAAACGGTGGAGATGGGATAAAAATTTCCATTATCGATACTGGTGCGCAAACAAATCACATTGAAATTGCGCCAAACTTTGATGCTGCAAATAGCTATAATTATTGGAATAAAAACGGCACGGTTAACGATGTTGATGGCGGACACGGAACGCGTACCGCTTCAATTGCTGCGGGTAATAAAGGTGATCGCGGCATTCATGGAGTTGCTTATGACGCGAGTTTAGTTATTTCTGATGTATTTTCTAATGATAATGCTAGTGGAAGCACTGCTGAAATATCTGATGCCATCAAGGCTTCCTCTGCTATTTCTGGCGTAAAGGTTATCAGCATGAGTCTGGGATATGGTTCGTATTCCGCTTATAATGGAACTGGCGCTGGTGAAGATTCTGTCGATGTCAATATAATTGCTTCGCTTGCGGCTGCAAAAAGTCACGATGTGTTGACGGTGATTGCTTCTGGAAACGATGCGATGGACGCTAATATCTCTGATCTCAATTACGCTGCTAAGCATGCTAAGTATCTTGCTTATGCCGCCAATCCCAAGCCATCTAAGCCGGCATTGTTTGCTAATAATGAAAATCTAGCGGGGTATGTTTTGGCCGTTGGCGCTGTTGATGGAAATTCTATAATAGCCAATTTTAGCAATCATTGCACAGACGCAAAAGACTATTGTTTGGTTGCTCCGGGAGTTAACATTGCAGCAGCTTACGCCTATCCGTCTATCTCAGCGAGCAATTATTATCTTAGATATTCTGGAACTTCAATGGCGGCACCACATGTTGCTGGTGCGGCAGCAGTTCTGCGCGGCGCATGGCCATTTCTAACGGCACCTCAAGTAGCAAATATTTTGCTTTCAACCGCAACAGATCTAGGTGCTCTAGGTGTCGATGATGTTTATGGGCATGGCCTGCTAAACCTCTATGCCGCCGTTCAGGCTCAAGGCTCTAACTCTTACGCTTATGGCACATCAGTCTCACAAACCAGTTACGACGTGCGCCAATCCTCCTTTGCCACCGATCCAATCTTTGGCGATGCCTTCACCCACAACGTGGCTCCGGCCCTGCAAAATGCGATCTTCTTCGATGATCACGGCCGCGATTACAAAGCCTTCCTCGATAAAAAAATCACCGCAAAAGGCAACGCTTCCATCGTCAGCAATCTCAACGGAATTTTATTGAACAATTATAAAACCAACAGCCTGCCACTTTCTTTCGCATCAAATAAGGCAGAAGGAATTTCGTCGCAGTTAAAATTTCAAGTAAGATCTTACGTAAATGATATGGCAGCAAAATTTAGCAACCTCGATAGATCGTTGAGCGATAAGGCCTTAACCGCTAGCAATGGCTTCTCTTTTGCGCAAAATATTAACCATAATAATCGCGTTTCCTTCGCCTTTAACATCGATGAATTAAGCAATTCGCACGCCAATAAATTTAACAATGCAGGATTTCTTTCAGTAAATTCAATCGCTTCAAACCCTTACCAATCCTTTGTTGGCAGCGCTTCGCAAAATTTGCAAGTTGCGTCATCATCGCAAAAAAATTTCAACCAATTATTTTTCGAACATAAATTATTTGAAGAAAAATTGAAGCTAAATTTTTCCTATCAAGCATCTTACCAAAGCGCGTCAATTGCGGTGGGGAAGGGTGTGCGACAAAATCAAATTATGGATGTAAATCTTGCTTATAACCCCGACGAAAAAACAAATTTAATGTTATCTTTCGGTAATTTAAACGAGTTCAATAATAATTTTCTAAACTCGCAGGCCCTTGGCGCGTTTGAGACGGGAGGCGATGCCAAAACATCTTACACTAAAATTGCGATGAGCCGCGAATTGTTAAAAAATATTTCTGCGATTGCAAGTTATTCAGAAGGAATTACCAAGGCTGATGGCAATAATCTCGGGGTGTTTCGTGATTATCAAAATATCAGAAGTAGAAGTATGTCTTTTGGTTTTGCAGTGGAAAAAATTCTTGGCGGCAGGATCAGTATTCTTTATAGCGAACCGCTGCGAGTTTACTCTGGCAAGGCTGCAATCGATGTTCCAATTGCTCGCGACGATGCAGGAAATGTCGCGCGTTATCGCGCCGATGTGTCGCTTAAACCGCAAGGAAAACAGCAAAATTTCGAGATGGTTTACGGCCGCGATCTCGGCCAAAACTCGCAGCTAAATTTTAATTTTATGATCAGCAAAGATGTTGGAAATGTGCGCGGAAATAACGCGCGACTAGGAATGATGATTTATAAGATACGATTTTAATCGAGCGCAAAATAAATCTTTTTTCGATGACAGTTTTGCAGTAAGTGCTCTCTTTTCTAGTTGCCTGCGCAATCAAGCTTGACGCCTAAAATAGTTTTTATAAATTATCAGAAATTATAGAGCATGTAAAAGCCTTCTACTATTTTAAGTCCACTTACTACGTCACTTAGGCCCTAGACGGCACGCCGAAGCGGGCCTAAGTGACGTAGTAAGTGGACTTAAAATAGTAGAAGGCTTAAAAATAGGCTTTTACATGCTTCTATAGCTTCACTCCACATTTACTAAAGTTTTAAACACACCACAGATGTTCGCCATTATCGCCATTCTCCTAGTATCCACAGCTTTGGCTCTTGGCGGTCTTGGTGGAGGTGGCGGCGGCTCGGGCGGCGGCGAAGGATCTAGTGGAGGATCGGGCGCTGCTACAAGTCCTTCCCCAAGTCCCGCATGGATAACAACCCCAGCCGAAGCCAATATTTACCGCACCACAGAATATAACGCGCAATGGGGCCTTGAGGCAATTCACGTCGCCGAAGCCTATGCGGCCCTAGCCAAAAATGGCAAGGCGGCTGCAGGCGAGGGCGTTTCAATCGCCATAACAGACACTGGCGCACAAGAAAATCACCTCGATATCGCAGGAAATCTCGACGCATCTTACAACTATAATTACAGTAAGAATTCCAGCGATGTTTTAGATACTATCGGCTTGGGCACTTACTCCGCCTCGCTTGCCGCTGGCGTAAAAAACGGCGCAGGTATTCACGGCGTTGCTTATAACGCAAACTTAGTCATCGCAGATATATATGATGATACAGGAACTTCTTTGGTGGCAGATGCTGGTATCACTGGTTCGGCGGCGATTGCCTCGGTTAAAGTAATAAATGCTGGTTGGAAATATGGCTCTTATAATTCCTACAACGGCACGCCTTCAGGCACTAATGCAACTGATCGCAGCATTATTTCAGCCATTAAAATAGCGCAAAGTCGCGATATTTTAATTGTAGCTGCCACAGGAAATGATGCAGATAATAACGATAATGGTGGCGCCGATTCAGCTTATTTGAGTAAACCGAAACCCGCAAAGCCAGCTTTACTTGCCAATAATGATGAGCTTTCGGGTTATGTGTTGGCTGTTGGCGCGGTTGATCAAGATTCTAAGATTGCTGATTTTTCTAATATTTGCGGCGTTGCTAAAGATTATTGCTTAATGGCCTCGGGCGTTGATATTAAAGGTGCTGCATCAAATATAAATTCAATTGGTGGCGTAGGAAATGACGGCGAAAAATTTAGTACAATTTCCAGCACTTACGCCGCAGCTGCACAAGTATCTGGTGCTGCAGCCGTTTTGCGCGCGGCTTGGCCACATTTAACCGCGCCACAAACCGCACATATTCTATTAACCACCGCCACCGATTTAGGCGCCGCAGGCGTTGACACAACTTACGGTTATGGCCTGCTAAATCTCTACGCAGCAGTTCAGGCTCAAGGCTCTAACAGTTTTGCCTATGGCTCATCAGTGTCGCAAACAAGCTACGATGTGCGCTCGTCTTCCTTTGTCACCGATCCAATCTTTGGCGATGCCTTCGCGCATAATCTGGTTCCAGCCTTACAAAATGCAGTGTTTTTTGATGATTATGGCCGCGATTACAAGGCGTTTTTGGGAAGCAAAATAACCACGCGCAGCAAGGCTTCGGTCATTAATAACTTAAGCAATAATATTGTTTCAAGTAATTACAAAACCAACATTTTACCGCTATCGTTTGGCGCAAAAAATTCTGAGAATTTTGCGCAAATAAAGTTTCAAATAAAATCATATAGCGACATTGGAAAAAAATTTGCTACCATCGATAAATCCATAGAAGACAGGGCTCTAACCAGTGGAAACGGGTTTTCTTTGGTGCAAAATTTGTCACAAAAATTGCAATTAGGTTTTTCATTCAACATTGACGAAATAAAAAATTTATCTTTCGAAAAACTAAATAATTTTGGCTTTATTTCTGTTAACGGATTTGCCGCAAACCCTTATCAATCGTTCATCGCAAACTCTTTTCAAACAAGCTCTTTGGCCAAAAACTTCAATCAAATTTTTTTACAGCATAAATTTTTTAACGATAAATTAAAATTTAATTTCTCCCATCAAACATCTTACGAAGGCGCTTCCATCGTGGCTCAGTCGCATAATTTACAAAACCAAATTTCTGATTTTAATTTTAATTATATGCCAAATAATACAACAAATTTTGTATTTTCATTAGGCAATTTACATGAATTTAATAACAACTTTCTAAACTCGCGAGCTCTTGGCGCATTTGAAGCGGGAAGCGATACCAAAACTTCATATTTCAAAATATCAGCCAGTCAAAAGCTCTATAAAAATCTCTCGCTAATAACAAATTTTTCTGAAGGCGCAACAAAAGTTAGTGGCAATAATTTGGGCCTATTTCGTGATTATCAAAATATCCGAAGCAGGGGCGTGGCGCTTGGTTTGCTGAGTGATGGAATTTTTGGAGGCAGATTTGGCATGCTTTATAGTGAACCACTTCGCGTTTACTCTGGCAGGGCTGCAATCGATGTGCCAATTGCGCGCGATAATGATGGAAATGTCACGCATTATCGCGCCAACATATCGCTAAAGCCACAAGGAAAAGAGCGTAATCTCGAGGTTTTTTACACAAAAAATCTAACGCAGCTTTCGCAAATCAGCTTTAATTTTTTAACAATAAAAGATGCGGGAAATATAAAGAGTAAGAAAGACGCCTATCTAGGAGTTGTAAATTATGGCGTAAAATTTTAATTGCTAGAATAAGCAGAAAACATAGTTGGGTTAGGAGATGGCCTCTCGTTATTAATATCTTGTACACTCAGCCACCTGCTGCGCGCTCTAGCTCTGCGCGCATCAATTCTCCCTCTAAGTGTTTGCCCGCGACTTTTTGTGCTTTCAACGCGATCGCGCCATTTGTGCGATTCGCCTCGCGGTGCAGAAGCGGCAGCTTTTTTTGCCAACACCCTTGTTCTTGCTGAAGAAATTACAATTTCGCGATTACGATCATGCAGCCTTTTATGATGCATAATAATGTTATCGGTAAACCAGCGGCGCCTACGGTTGATAGACTTCCTGCGCTGTGCCCGTGTTAAACGAGTTTTGCGCGGCCCTTTCGCTAAGCTAAAAAAGACATGCAAAATTTCATGGTCAATCAAGTGGTGAGCAAGCGGCGAGTTGATTAATCCACCATATGTGATGGTGGGCATGTTGAGTCCGGTAAAGCTGGTAGCAAGACTAATTAAACTGAGCATTTCTAAAATTTGTAAAGATAACTAAGCATAACGCCAAGCATAGAGGCGCTATAGTTATCTTCCTTAAGCCGCATACGACTTACATCGATAGCGAAATTGTTGGTAAATTTATAGCCAGCAGTAAATTGCAATTGCGAATCATTGCTGTTGCTGCCTTGATAATTGCGCTCAATATGCCGTCTCACGCTAGAAACGCTAGCAGACCAAGCGCTATATTTTCCAATTAAGGCCACGGTGACATATTGCGCATTACGGCCTCTAAGCCCAGTGAAATTATCAATTTTAACAAATTCAATAACAGGAATTAGCGATGTGCTTTCGGTAACTTTTTTTAAATATTCAAGGTTGACGGTATAGCCAGTTTCGCGGGCATTGCTACCATTATTTACAACGCCAAGACTGCGATAGCCAATGTTGTAAAATAAATCTTTAACACCAAACAATTGATCTCCTTCGGCGGTTATTGAGTAAGAAGATAAGGTGGAGGAGTTTCCCGCAAGTCCATCATTTGCCCTTTCGCGACCACGATTATTTATGGCGCTGCCACTAAGACCGCTTGTGTCATTGAAGAAAGTATTAAAAGTGACCTCAGTATTTTCAAGCAGCGCCGCTATACCGCCGCCAATTTTTTCGCGCAATTCATAATCTTCGGTAAAATCGGTGGTAAAAACGCCAATCCGCTTGGTTTTGCGATACATTGTGGCAAAAGTTGGATTGAATTTTCCCACAAAAAACTTCATATCATCATTTTGATAGTAAGACTTCAGCTCTTCAATAATTAGCGTGGTGTCATCTTGATTGATGCCGCGATCATCAGATAAAATTGTGCGCGATCTTTCGGGAGTAGGACCGTTACGATTTTGCATTGTCGGAAAAATTCTCCAACCAGTTTTTATTGCCCAGTTTTTATTGAGGTTAAGTGATAAATCTGGCTCAATATTAACATAGGCGCTAGTGGCGGGAATATTGGGTTTAGAGGCTGAAAGCGCTCGATCGCTTTTAAGTTCAAACAGCACTTGACCAGTAGTATTTGGATATTGTGAATCTGTTTCAGCCTTTGATAGAGAGCTTTCGCACAGCATTATTGCAAACAAGCTGACGAATAATTTTTTCATTTTTAAATTTAGTTTCGTGGCAAAATAATGGTTACCGAGGTTCCAGCGTTTAGCTGGCTGTTAATTAAAACACTCCCATGATGTAATTCAATAAAATATTTCGTTAAATAAAGGCCGATTCCAGTTCCTGAAACAGAAAGAGTATTCTTGGCGCGAAAAAATTTATTGCCGATATTTTTTAAATCATCTTGAGGAATGCCGATGCCGTTATCAGTTACTCTAATGGCAATTTTATCGTCATCTGATTTTGTGGTAATTGTTACTTCGGTGTCATTTGGCGAATATTTTATGGCATTAGAAATAACGTTGGTAAAGCAATGATCAAGCATCTTCGAATCGCCATTAATTTCTAATTTTTCGCTATCAAATTTTGTAATAATTTTTATTCCTTTTCCTGATCCAAGGTTAGAATTTTTGTCGATAATATCTTTCAGTAAACTATAAATATCAAAATTTTGACGCTCAACTTTAATTTCAGTATTGCCAGTTTCAATTTTTGCTAAGTTGAGCGTGCTAGAAATTAGGCCGCTCATTCGCTGAATTCCACTTTTAATGCGATCAAGATATTTCTCGAATGAATCATCGGGAAGGTTGAGAGATTTTATTTTGCGCGCAATTAATTCTCTTGTGCTATCAATAATTTGCAGCGGAGTTTTAAACTCGTGCGACACTAGAGCCACAAACTCGCCCTGAATTTTGCGCAAAGCTTTTTCCTTCTTCACCGCCTCTTTTAATTCGAGAGTTTTTGTAAGCAAATTGTGATTAGCAACCATCACTTTTTCAATAGAATATGAGCGATCAATTGCGATGGCAAGTTGGTCTGTGACTAGTTCAATCAAATCAATTGCGTCAATTGTCCACGATCTTTTTTCTGATTGAAAAAGATAAATTCCGCCATTTATTTCGCCGTCAAAAGAAGTGATGGCGGCAATTTGTGAGGCGATAGAAAATTCACCAAAGAAGCGATGAAGCTCTGTAAAATTTGGATCCGAGCGCACATCGTCAGCAATAAATATTGTGCTATTTTTATCGCTATTTTTAATTTTCTGATAAAAATTATTTTGAAAATGAATGTAATGATTTGCCTTTTCATGAGATTCGGCACTTTCATCTAACATAGGTGGAAGCCTTGAGCTGCAATGCTCTACAATAAAACTAGGCGTACCATTTTTATAATCATGAATTAAGCAGCGGTCAATTTTTAAATGCTGCACCAGAGATTTAGCGATACTTTGCGCAATCTCTTTTACCGATTTATCTGAAATAATTAAATAGCTGATTTCGCGCAATAATTTTTCACTATTTAGCGCTCTTTCAAGATTTTTTACCAGCAGCTGATTTTGTGATTTATTTTTTTCAACCTCAATTATTTCAGAGCCAATTTTTTCAAAAGTAAAAATTGCATATAGCTTTTTATGATCGGTGTCGCGCTCTTTAAACAGTGGGTTAAAGCCGATTTTAAATTTTGCGATCTGCAATTCATTTTCATGATAGTGATGAAGTTTTATCATCACCGAACATTCATGTTGATCTTTAATTGTTTTGATTAAACGAATATATTCAAGCTGATCTTCTGAGGCGTAATTGATGTCGATATTGTCGAATAAAAAATCGTAACTTTTGCCAATTAAATCTTCTTGCGAAATGTTAAAATTTTGACAAAAAGCTTGGTTGGCGCGAATGATAACTAAATAATTTGGATTATCAGCTTTAAGCGCAGTACATAAAAACGCACTTTGAGGATTAGCGTCGACCAAAGCCTTGAAGGCATCCATCGAATTAGGTGCGTCTTTATTATCTTGGTTTGGCGATGAATCCCGCTCAATCATTATTTATTGATTTTAAGCTGATTAGAATTTTTTCTTTTGCTTCCTTTATATGCTCAGAATTTATGATGAGCGGCGGAATTATTCTGATCACATTATTTCCTGCAGGAATTGTCAATAAACCATTGGAAATAAATTCTTCTACCACTTTTAAGTGTTCGATTTTGTCGTTAATTTTAATGCCGAGCATCAGGCCAACGCCACGAATTTCATCAATAATATCGCTATGTTGCGCTTTAATTTTTTCGAGCACGCTTTTTAATTCTGCGGCAGTTTTTCGAACATTAGCAAAAAAGTCTTTCTCGAGCATTACGTTAAGAACAGATGACGCAACGGCCATGGCCAAAGGATTGCCACCATATGTTGTGCCATGAACTCCAACTGTCATGCCGCTCGCCGCATCTTTGGTGGCAAGGCATGCGCCCATTGGAAAGCCGCCTGCAATGGCTTTGGCGATAGAAATTATATCTGGTTTTACGCTATAATATTCGTAAGCGTGCAGGTGGCCAGTGCGTCCCATACCGCATTGTACTTCGTCGAAAGCGAGTAGTAGGTCATTTTCATCAGCTAATTTGCGCAGCCCTTGCAAGAATTTTTTGTCGCAAACACGAATTCCTTCTTCGCCTTGAATTGGCTCGATTAAAATGCCGGCGGTGTCTGCGGTTATTGCTTTCTTCACTGCTTCAATATCGCCAAATTCAACATTGTCAAAGCCATCTAAGATAGGCTCAAAACCTTCGATATATTTCTTTTTTCCTGCGGCAGAAATTGTGGCGATAGTGCGGCCGTGAAAGGCGCCAGTGAAGGTGATGATGCGATTTTTTTCTGGGGTGCCTTTAACGAAAAAGTGGCGGCGGATCATTTTTATAGCGCATTCGATGCTTTCGGCGCCAGAGTTGCAGAAGAAGACGTAGTCGGCGAAGTGGGTGTGCTTCACGAGGTTGTCGGCATAGGCGTTTAGTTCGTTGCTATTGTAAATGTTAGAGACGTGCCAGAGTTTTTTTGCTTGTTCGGTGATGGCTTCGACCATTTTTGGGTGACAGTGGCCTAAGGCATTAACTGCAATTCCCGCGCCTAGATCTAGGTATTTTTTGCCTTCCGAGAATAGGTGGGCGCCTTCGCCGTGGCTGAATGCGATGTTGAAGCGTTTGTGGACGGGAAGTAGTTTTCTGCTTGTTGTCATTTCTTATAATGTGTTTTGTTGCGATTTTTACTTTGCTTTGAAAGTCATAAACAATTTGCAGTATTGTAAGTGATAACTAAATTAAAAGAAAAAGTTTAATTTTATAATTATGATTTTGGATTCTATAGAAAATAAGCGAAAAATTTTGGCGCAGTTTCTTGAAATATGTGCGTTTGAAGGGTGGAGCAATGCTACTCTTTCTAAGGCTTGCGAGCTTTCTGCGATTGATGTTAAGTTTCTTCCTCTTATTTTTGAAAATGGCTGTCTTGATTTAATTGAATTTTATATTGCAGAGCAGAGCTATAAATTATCAGCAACAATTGAGGCAACACCTGATTTTGCTGGGTTTAAAGTGCGCGAGAAAATTAAATTCGCGCTCTATAGCTTGTTTGAAAATGAGAAAAAACACCAACTTGTCTTGCAAAGATTGCGTAATTTTTATTTTGATTTGAAGAATTTTTCTGGCGCAGAATATGGGCCGCGTCCTTTATTTATGGCTTTTAAGCATGTTGGAAAAGTTTCAGATTTTATTTGGGACGCAATTGGCGATAAATCGACTGATTTCAATTTTTATACCAAAAGACTAACTTTATCAAAAATAATTCTTCAAACTTTTGTAATATTCATTAAAGATGAATCTGAAGATTTAAGTGTGACGAGAAAATTCATCGATTTGCAAATTGAAAAAGTGATGAAATTTGAGAAATTTAAAGCAAAAGTTAAAAATTTTTCAGCAAATTTAAAAGAAAATTCTTGCGAGTTTTTTTATGATGAAGTTGGTAATGTCAAGACTCCAAAGCAGGTTTTGAGAGATTTGCCATTTATAAGATTATTTAAAAAGTAACTAGAAACCATGACCACAACTTTCAATATATTCGATTTAATCTTTGCCGTTGGATCCTTTATTTTCATACTCGTAGCCTTCTTTCGCGGCTTCGTAAAAGAGCTTTTTGCTTTATTCAACTGGATTATCGCAATCTCGCTTTCTTACTTGCTCGCGCCTTATGCGGCAAAGTTTGTCGAGACTTATTCGCATAATAAATTAATAGTGAGTGTTGCGAGTGGATCGATGGTTTTTGTTGTAATATTCATCATCGTAGTCTTTTCAACCAGAGGCTTGGCGCATGATTGGAAAGAGAAAATGCCAGAAAATCTTGATCGCATTCTTGGTGTATTTTATGGCGCTTTTAAAACACTATTAATTTTTGGATTATTTTATTCTATCACGATAAATTTTTATTCAATTTTGCTGGGCAATGCCAAAGAAAAAGTAAGTGCTAGTGATTTAGAAAGGCATCGTGAAGCAAGCGATGTATCTAAAAATGAAGCAGAAAAACCATCTGAATTCAAGAAAGGTCACGATCTAAAAAGCCACGAGCAAGACCTTCCAAATTGGCTAACTCAAGCTAAATGTTTTTCAATTGTAAAATTTGCGGGAAATGCAGTAGAGCCTTTGGTTAGTAGGGCTATCGATGGCACGACAAAAAATCTACTCGATGAAATTAAGCCAGTAAAAATAAATCTCGATGATAAAATCGAAGAAGTAATTGAGGATGAGGCGAGTAGTGTTGAAAATAATGTGGGCGGCAGTGCTGGAGCATTATCGGAAAAAAAATCTGGCGAAAAATCTGAAGATACTGGATACTCCAAAAAAGAAATCGAGAAAATGAATCGCTTGATTGAAATTGTTAACTAAATTCGAAAATTATAACTTTTTTAACTCTAAATTTTTATTTATGTTCAGACTTACAGGAAAAACAGCATTAGTCACTGGCGCAACTGGTGGCATCGGCGCAGCAATCGCAGAAAGCCTTGCCAAGCAAGGTGCCAAGCTAGTTTTATCGGGCACCAAAGAAGATCGCCTCAAAGAATTAGCGGCGAAAATTGGTGAAGATAAATGCAAAATTTTAGCCTGCAATTTATCTGATATAGTGCAAGTAGAAGCTTTGTTTGACTCAGCTGAAGAGCTTGCTGGCGGGCAAATCGATATCCTAGTTTGCAATGCAGGAATCACCAAAGATAATCTTGTTTTGAGAATGAAAAACGAAGATTGGGATCAAGTTTTAGACGTGAATTTAAAATCGACATTCTTGCTTAACCGTGCGGCGATCAAAAAAATGATACGTCGCAAAGCGGGGCGCATCATCAATATTGCATCGGTTGTGGGTGTTACGGGCAACCCCGGCCAAGCGAATTATGTTGCGTCAAAAGCGGGCATGATCGGTATGAGTAAATCTTTTGCAGCAGAAGTTGCAACTCGCAATATCACTATCAATTGCGTCGCTCCGGGATTCATTCAAACGGCGATGACCGATATTTTAAACGATCAGCAAAAACAGGGAATTTTAGGTTCAATTCCAATGCAAAAAATGGGCGTGGCGGCAGATATTGCAAGCAGCGTGGCATTTTTGGCAAGCGATGAAGCGGGATATATAACTGGTCAAACTTTGCATGTTAATGGCGGAATGTTAATGGTTTAATTTAATTTAAATTTTTATGTCAAGAAAAAGACAAGAGGTAGCCAAACAAGGTTCTGCGGTTCATAATAATGTATGTAATTTTTCTGATATTTTGAAGGCTTTGGAAGATAACGTTAAGTTTATTGAGCAAGTCGAGAATAAATTAAAGGCCGCTCAAAGGTTAGTGAAGAAAGGGCTTGAACCAAAAGACGAGAGCAAACTACTTTCAATAGAGTTGAATAGGAGAATAGGCGGAGAAGATGTTATAGCGCAAGCATCTTTGTATGTAGGTGGATGCAATGTGCCAAAGAATCGAGAGTTGTTAAGTAATGTTAAGGTTGTGCGAGAGACTGGTGATGATGCGCTTCCTATATACCGCATTCATTCTGCTTCTGGTGCGCAGACGCAAGCCGTTGGAGATGCCGTTAGTAATGTTTGCAAATTACATGATCAATTGCTGAGTGTTGTTAAAGATATTGGCGACATAAAAAATCTTTCGAAATATGAAAAGGAATTTACCAATGAATCCAGTGGGGCAAAAAGCTCCGAAAAAATGTCTTTTATTGAGATGCTTAAATATGATAATGATGTAGATTGCTTGAAGGAGAAAACTTTGCCGCCAGCAGTAAGGTCAGTGCATTTTTTTTCTTTACCAGAGGGCGAGTTATCGAGATCCTTTGCTTCTACATCAGCTGCAGCTAGTCAATCGTTAAATCCTGCTATTCGCTCAGTGGCCTCCAGCAGCTCAGCTTCTTCTGCGACAACGAATGAAGATGTAAAAAATATTTCGCAGCAATTAGAGGGCAAAGGTATGACGGAGCGTCTTGGTGTTATAAAAGATGTAGCAAATCTAGCTGTGATTAAGCGGTTAAAAGTTGAGCAATTTGATAAAATTCTAAAAGAATTTTTTACTGGAAAAGATGGGAAGTCAGCTTTTGTTACATCTCAGGCCGTCATACATTACATTAACTCAAGCGAAAATCTTGTGAGATTATGTGGGGGTGAAATTTCCGAGACCGCTAAGGTTGAGAATACCGTTGAAGATACGCTTAAAAAAATCAGTCTAGATAAAGCTCCAACTCCTTCTCCTGCTGCGGTTGGCAGTAGTAAAGTTTCTTCTTCAAAGGTAACAATCAGGACTACTTAAAATAAATTCAAAATGACAATTAAGCATAAAACAAAAACAATAATAATTGGTTCTGGGCCCGCGGGATACACGGCGGCGATCTATGCGGCGCGGGCAAATTTAGAGCCAATTTTGGTGAGTGGAATGCAACCGGGTGGGCAACTTACCATCACCACCGATGTCGAAAACTACCCCGGTTTTGCCGATGTAATTCAAGGCCCGTGGTTGATGGAGCAAATGGCCAAGCAGGCCGAGCACGTTGGCACGCGACTCATCAACGATCACATTAAATCTGTAGATTTCTCGAAGCGCCCATTCACGCTGGTTGGTGAGTCTGACGATGTTTACGAAGCTGATTCAGTAATCATTGCAACAGGCGCGCAAGCCAAGTGGCTCGGGCTTGAATCAGAAAAGAAGTTCCAAGGATTTGGTGTTTCTGGCTGTGCAACTTGCGATGGATTTTTCTTTAAGAACAAAAATGTAATCGTGGTTGGAGGCGGTAATAGCGCGGTTGAAGAGGCTTTATATTTAACAAATCACGCGGCAAAAGTTTATGTTGTGCATCGTCGCGATTCATTTAAATCAGAAAAAATTCTGCAAGATCGTCTCTTCAAAAATCCAAAAATTGAAGTAATTTGGAATCATGCACTAGATGAAGTGTTGGGCTCTGAAGGACCAAAATCAGTGACGGGAGCGCGTTTGAAAAATACCATTGATGGCTCAATACAAGAAATAAAAATCGATGGAATTTTCATCGCAATTGGCCATAAACCAAATTCTGATTTATTTAAGGCAACGGGCCTAGATATTGATTCGGAAGGCTATATCATTACTAAAAAAGGCGCCACCTCAACTAACATTGCTGGCGTTTTTGCGGCGGGCGATATTCAAGATAAAATTTATCGTCAAGCGGTTACGGCAGCAGGAACTGGCTGCATGGCGGCCTTAGAAGTAGAAAAATTTTTAGCACATTAAAGAATGTTAAGAATTTGCCAAAAAAGCGAGTTTTATAAAATAAAAAACTAAAAAAATGTCCAACTTACAATTCTCGATCGATAAAAGCGGCGTAGCAAATTTGGTTTTTGATTTGCCTAATGAAAAAATAAACAAGCTCTCCGAGCCTGTGCTGCTTGAGTTGGAGAAGGCCATTAATGTAATTGAAGGCAATAAGGCGATTCGAATTTTGCTCATTACTTCTGAAAAAAAAGACATCTTCATTGCGGGTGCCGACATCAATGAAATCAAGGATATTCGCAATGCAAAAGATGCTTATAATAAAGTTTCTCGCGGCCAAAATGTTATTAGTAGGCTTGCCGAATTAAAAATTCCAACCATCGCCGTGATAAATGGTGCATGCCTTGGCGGCGGTTTAGAATTGGCGCTCGCATGCAAATATCGCGTGGCAGTTGTTAATGCAAAAACAGTTTTGGGTCTGCCAGAAGTGAATCTTGGCATCATTCCCGGATTTGGCGGAACACAGCGCCTGCCTAGGTTAGTGGGCTTGCAAGAATCGCTAAAAATAATCCTATCGGGCAAACCAGTTGATACAAAAAAGGCATTCAAAATTGGCTTAGTCGATGACATAATTCGCGAAGAATTTATGGAAGAAAAACTTAGTCATTTCGTCACAGAAATTATCAAAAATGGCGATGAAAATCATTATTTGCAATCGCGCAAGCAAGCAGCAAAGAAGCGCTTTTTCATCGAAACAGTTTTGCTAACGAAATACTTGGTTTTCTATCTCGCAAAAAAAGATTTATGGAGCAAAACAAAAGGCCAATATCCAGCGCCTTTTTATGCGCTAGAAGTTATTCGCAGAACCTACGGGCTCACATATAGCAAGCGCGGATACGCTGTTGAGCTTGAAGCTTTTTGCGAATTAGCAGTTGGCGAAATTTCGAAAAACTTGATCGAAATTTTCTTCATCAACGAAGAATTGAAAAAGGACGAAGGCCCGCTGGTAGGGGCGGCATTGCCAGATATAAAAAATTGTGCCTTGCTTGGTGCGGGTGTTATGGGGGGCGGAATTGCTTGGTTATTTGCCAATAATAATTTCAATATTCGCATCAAAGATATTACGCAAAACGCCATCACTCTAGGCTATAATCAAATTATAAAAATTTTCAATCAGCTCAAAAAAATCAGAAAATTAACACCAGAGCAGGCTAATATGAAAATGGCAAAAGTCACTTCAGGCCTTGATTTCATTGGCTTTGACAATGTTGATTTTGTTGTTGAAGCGGTTGTAGAAAACATGGCGGTGAAAAAAACTTTGCTCGCAGAAGTTGAAACGAAAATAAAAAACAGCGCAATTATTGTTAGTAATACCTCATCATTATCAATTAGCGAAATGGCGCGAGGCTTACAAAACCGTGAGCGCTTTGCGGGTATGCATTTTTTCAATCCAGTAAATCGCATGCCATTAGTTGAAGTTATTCGCGGCGAAAAAACTTCCGATGCAACAATTGCGGCGGTAGTAAAATTAACCAAGAAGCTAGGCAAGACGCCAGTTGTAGTGAAAGATGTTGCGGGATTTTTGGTAAATAGAATTTTGTTGCCATACATGAATGAGGCCTCGTACCTGCTGCAAGAAGGCGCCGATATTGCTCGCGTTGATGCGTTAATCGAAAAATTCGGCATGCCAATGGGTCCCTTTATTTTAGCAGATGTAGTGGGAATTGACGTTGGTTGCAAAGTGGCGCATTCCCTTCAAGATGCTTATGGAGAGCGTATGCGCGTGGCTGATATCCTCGATGAATTATATAAAAATCACAAAGAATTGCTCGGCAAAAAATCGCAAAAAGGTTTTTATTTGCACTTTGCTGGCGAAAATAATAAGAGCCTAAATCCAGAGATTTCTAAGATTGTAAACGAGGTGCGCCAAGCAAAAAAAATCCAAAGTTTCTATATTTCTGATGAAGAAATTGTTGATCGTTGCATTCTAACAATGGTCAATGAAGCGGCAAAATGCCTAGAAGAAAATGTGGTAAAAAATGCGCGTTACCTAGATATGGCGATGATTATGGGAACAGGCTTTCCAGCCTTTAAAGGCGGTGTTCTACGCTATGCAGATTCGCTAGGAATCGATAAAGTTGTAGAGCGCCTAACGGCGTTTGAAAAGAAGAATGGCGAGAGGTTTGCAGTGAGCGAGTTGCTTATAAAAATGGCCAAAAATGGCGAGAAGTTTTATTTGTTTTAATTTCTCAAAGTTGCATTGATAATAGCTTGGCTCTAGTGACGCCAGATCAAGACTTTCAATTCACATTGCTACAAAATTTAAACCGCGCTCAAAGAATCCTCCGTCACAACTTCATATCCGCGAGCATTAAACAGCTGATAATGCCACCATTCTTTACTATAAAAATCCCACCCAGCTTCGGTCATAATTTTTAGCAATAACTCGCGATTGCCTTTGGCCTCAGGCGAAATGTTGGTGCAATCATGAAAAGCCAACTCAGTAAATTCATCGAAATCAGATCCCATATCTAATTCATTTCCACTTTTATCAACCAAAGTTAAGTCAATCGCAACGCCTCTGCAATGTGGGATTGAGCCTGTTTTGGGATTTGAAACAAAGCCGCCATTTTCGCCATCATCAGGAAATTTATCGAACATGAATTGTTGCACTTTTATCGGGCGAAATCCGTCGAAAATTTTGAAGTATAAATCGTAGGTAGCGGCGATTTTGCTCGCTTTTTGTAAGGCTTCGGCGGCGTTTGGGTGAAGATAGCAAAGTGGTTCGCGATATAATTTTATGCCGCAAACATTGTTGGCTGTCGCGTAGCGAAGGTCTAGCTCGATGCTAAATTCTGTTGTGGTGATTTTTTTTAGATTATTCATTTTTTTATAAAAAGTTTTGTTTGTAGATCTTGTGCTCGGCAAAGCCCCACCCGATATCCTCTGCCCCTCAGACAGCGGCGCGTCGAACTCGGTTCAGAGGGCGCCTTTCTGTTCGATTTTTATTCAATTATTTCTGGATATATTTATGCTTTCAACTCTTTGGGACGTGGGTTTTAAACGCATAAATTTTCTACTCATGCAACCTTCACTAAAACGGTTTTAAAATTACCAAAGTTACAATTGCAATCAGCAAAACCGTAGGCACCTCGTTAATAATGCGATAAAATTTTGCGCTATGTTTATTCTTCCCGGCGGCAAAATTTTTACGACATTTGCCAAGAAAATGATGATACCCAATCAGCAGCAAAGCCAGAGTGATCTTGATGTGAAGCCATGCAAACTCAAAACCAATTTGATAGGCCAAATAAAACCCGCAGGCTAAAACCACAATCATCGCTGGGTTCATAATATAGCGTAGAAGCTTGCGCTCCATGGTTTGGAAGATCTGGTCGGTTTTGCTTCCAACCACAACTTGTGCGTGATAAACAAAAATTCTCGGCAAATATAATAAGCCCGCAAACCACGAAACCACTGCAATGATGTGAATAATTTTGATAATTTCGTAAAGTTCGATTCCTTCTTCCATAAGTTTTGTTGAAATTGTTGATTGTTTATTTAGAATGCCACAAACCTTAATTGAACGTTCTTAAGCCTAATTAAAAATATGAAACTTCTAGCTTGCAATAGCAATATTACTCTTTCAAAAGAGATCGCTAACCATTTAAAAATAGATCTAGTTGATGCAGAAATCAAAAGATTTTCTGACCATGAAGTGTTTGTCGAAATCAAAGAGAATGTGCGCGGTGAAGATATTTTTGTGGTGCAGTCTACATCTAAGCCCGCCAATGATAACATTATGGAATTATTGATCACAATCGATGCCTTGCGCCGTGCCTCAGCGCGCAGAATCACTGCAGTTATTCCTTATTACGGCTATGCTAGACAAGACCGCAAGGCTGCTCCACGCACGCCAATCTCAGCAAAATTAGTTGCCAATTTAGTCACCTCATCTGGCGCTGATCGCGTTCTCACGCTAGATTTACACGCTTCGCAAATTCAAGGATTTTTCGATATCCCTGTCGACAATCTCTATGCATCTCCTGCTTTTGCGGCCGATATCAAGCAAAATTTTGCCAGCGATAATCTAGTAATAATCTCGCCAGACGTTGGTGGGCTTGTGCGCGCACGCGATGTTGCTAAAAGAGTTGGTGCAGATTTAGCAATTGTAGATAAGCGTCGCCCCCGCGCCGGAGTAAGCGAAGTGATGAATATCATAGGCGACATTAATGGAAAAAATTGCATCATCGTTGATGATATTGTAGATTCTGGTGGCACATTATGCAATGCCGCTGAAGCTTTGATAACAAAGGGAGCAGCCTCGGTCTCTGCTTACATTACTCACGGCGTTTTATCAGCAAATGCTCATGAAAAAATTGCCAATTCCAAGCTAAAAAATTTAGTAATTACCAACTCAATTGAGCCAAGAAAAGAAACTCTAGAAGTTAAAAATATTCGTATTATAAATATGGCTAATCTGCTTGGAGAGGCTATTCGCAACATTGCTGAAGAAAAATCTCTTTCAATTCTTTTTTAATTTTATGGATAAGTTCAAAACTCCATTTACTTCTTTAATAATCTCTATCGCAATAGTCGTTGGGGCAACACTTGTTGCTGATTTGCTTTATCGTCCAAAACCGATGCTAAAAAGAGGTTTTGAAATTCAAATTTCTGCTGATGGAACGGTGGTAAAAAAAGAGGAAAAGCCTGTTGATTTTGCTGCTTTAATCAAGGGTGCTAATTTTGATAATGGGGCAAAAATTTTTAAAAAATGCGCTACTTGTCACAATATCGATAAAAATGGTGGCAATAAAATTGGTCCAAATTTATTTGCAATTGTTGGTAGAAAAAGAGCTGCAATTTCTAGCTTCAAATATTCTGATGCAATGATGAAGAAGGCTGGATCGTGGACTCATGACGATTTAAATTTATTTTTAACCAAGCCAAAAGATTTTGTTCCCGGCACTAAAATGGGTTTTGCGGGTCTAAAAAAACCACAAGATCGTGCCGATATAATTTTATATTTAGAAAAAACTGCGCGATAAATTTTTGCTTCAAAATCTAAATTTTAGCATCATTCCAAGCTTGGCATGGCTAACTAATTCTATAAATATATGGAACAAACTATCGGAATAATTCTTGCGGCTATATTTGGCGCCATCTTCGGCTCTTACGCCACTTTATTTGCATATCGTTTGCCAATCGGCCAATCTTGTTTTGGCAGATATTTTGGCAACAAATCGCAATGTCCAAAATGCAAATCAACCATTCGCACCAGAGAGCTGATCCCGCTTCTTAATTGGATATTCACTCTTGGAAAGTGCAGCAAATGCCAAACAAAAATTCCGCGCGCTCATTTATTCATCGAACTCTCATGTACCGCGCTTTTTGTTTTGTGCTATTTAAAATTTGGTTTCACAGAGCCATTTATCCTTGCAGCTCTAGTGTCCGTAACTTGCGTTATTTTAATTGTCACAGATTTTCAGCATAAGGTTTTTCCATATCAGCTTTTAAATTTTTTAGTTATAATTGGCTTGGTTAATAGAATTTTGATCGATCAAACAATTATTGAATCAGTTTATTCAGCCGCAGTTGGCGTGGTTTGCGCTACAATTTTCTATCAAATTTTTTATAAAAAAAATCCCCGGCTATTTGCCACACAAGATCAATCATTTGATTACACAAAATTTATTCTAATCGCTGCAGTCTGCTTAAATATTCCAGATTTTCTTTTGTATTTCTCGGTATTAATGATAATTTTCACTATGATGATTTTATTTGATGTGCCAGATAATAAAGTTCGATTTAGCTTTGGCTATTCTATTATTGTTCCTTTTTTATGGTTATTTTTAGCCTAATTTTAATTTTTTAATATGACATTCACCGACTATAAAGTTAAGGATATCGCTTTGGCTGCTTGGGGCCGTAAAGAAATCACTTTGGCAGAAAATGAAATGCCGGGCTTAATGTCTTTGCGTCAAGAATTCGGCGCTTCTAAACCATTGCAAGGCGCAAGAATCGTCGGCTGTTTGCACATGACAATTGAAACCGCAGTTCTTATCGAAACCTTGGTTCACCTAGGAGCGTCAATTCGATGGAGTTCATGCAACATCTTCTCAACATCGGACCAAGCCGCTGCCGCTATAGCTGCATCAGGCATTCCAGTTTTTGCATGGAAGGGCGAAACTGAAGAGGAATATGAATGGTGCATCAAGCAAACAATTGTCGGCAATCCATCATGGAGGCCAAACATGATTTTAGATGATGGTGGCGATTTAACTAAAATAATTCACGCAGAATATCCTGAAATTTTGCAAGAAATAAAAGGAGTTTCAGAAGAGACTACAACTGGCGTGGCAAGGCTTTATCAAATGGAGCGCGAAGGTAAATTAAAAGTCCCGGCAATCAATGTTAACGATGCCGTTACAAAATCGAAATTCGATAATCTTTATGGCTGCAAAGAAAGCGTGATTGATGGCGTTAAGCGCGCAACCGATGTCATGATTGCAGGCAAAATGGTGGTTATCGCAGGATATGGAAACGTAGGCAAAGGCTGTGCTGAGGCCTTTAAAGCACAAGGTGCGCGCGTTGTCGTTGCAGAGGTTGATCCAATCTGTGCTTTGCAGGCGGCGATGAGTGGCTATCAAGTTTTGCCAATCGAAGATGTAGTTGATCAAGCTGATATTTTTATCACAACAACTGGCAACGTAGATGTTATCACAATCGAGCATATGCGTGCCATGAAAGACTGTGCGATCGTTGGCAATATTGGCCATTTCGATAACGAAATTCAAGTTGAAGCTTTGCGTAATCTCAAATGGATGAACATCAAACCGCAAGTAGATCAAATTTCTTTCCCCGATGGCAAAAGAATTATTTTGCTTGCCGAGGGTCGTTTGTTAAATTTGGGTTGTGCCACTGGGCACAGCGCTTTCGTAATGTCGGCCAGCTTCACCAACCAAGTTATGGCGCAAATCGAACTATGGGAAAATCATGCAAAATACCAAAATAAAGTTTATATTTTGCCAAAAGAATTAGACGAAAAAGTTGCAAGATTGCATCTAGCAAAATTAGGAGCGAAGCTCACCAAGCTTACAGAAAAGCAAGCCAAATATATTAACGTAAAAGCCGAAGGTCCATTTAAAGACGACGCTTACAGATATTAAATTTATGGAAAAATTTCAAATTACCAAAGAAGGCTACGAAAGACTAAGGCTAGAATTGCATCATTTGAAGCATGAGGAAAGGCCAAAAATTATCCAAGCAATCGCTACAGCGCGTGAGCTTGGCGATTTAAAAGAAAATGCCGAATATCACTCTGCCAAAGATAAGCAAGGCTTTATTGAGGCGCAAATCAACGATTTTGAAGATAAAATAGGGCGCTCTGAAGTTGTTGATGTTTCGCAGCAAAGTGGCAATAAAGTAAAATTTGGCGCTACAGTTAATCTTGAAGATCTTAATAATGGCAAGAAATTCACATATAAAATTGTTAGTGAATTTGAAGCGAATATTGACAGTGGTTTAATCTCAAGCACGTCTCCAGTGGCGCGTGCATTGCTTAATAAAGAAGTTGGCGATGAAGTTGAAATAAAAATTCCAAATGGCGTTGTTAATTATGAAATTAATTCTATAAAATTTGCTTGATTTATTATTAAAATCAGATCTCAATGATTTTTACATACTTAGGCAAAATATTTTAAATTCTAACTAATCTAAAAAAACTAGTAATATGAAGCTTTGCATAAAAAATAGAAAAAAATCAGCATTTTCCCTAATAGAGTTGTCGATTGTATTAATCATTATTGGTTTGTTAATCGCAGGCGTTACTGGTGGAGCCAGTTTAATTAAAAGCTCTGAGCTACGCGCCGTGATGAGTGAAGCTCGCGCTTATGCAACTTCAGTTAACGGGTTTTATAATCAGTTCAACTATTTACCAGGCGATTTCGGTGGGGCGATCGGCAATGCCAGCGTTGGCGATGCAGACGGCACCATTGAATATGCCAACGCTGCTACTCCTACTCCCGTAAATGAAGGCAGAGCCGCGTGGTATCAAATGAAGGGTGCGGGCATTATTGATACTAGCTTAATTTCCGCTGTAGTTGTCCCTACCATTGGCGCAAGTGTTCCGGGTATTATTACATTTGGCTCTAACGTTCCTGCTTCAAAGATAAAAGGTGCAGGCTGGGATTTTGACTATAACACAACTACAACGCAAAACGTGATAGTTTTAACGGGTGCAGTTCCTGCGGGCAGCGCCTCAAATACTTTAGTTAACGGCAACCTTGTCTCAATTGGAATAATCACCCCAACAGATGCTCTGGCAATAGACACCAAAATTGACGATGGTTCTCCAGTGGCGGGGAAGGTCAGAGGCGTGCTATCTACTTGCTACACCGCAACAACAGGCCCTTACCTAACAAGCACGACAACCAGAGCTTGCGCGCTATCTTATCAAATCGACATCAATTCGTAATATAACATTGGCCAACCCTTTATTGGCGCGGCTAAATGTAAAAATTATATTCATGAAAAATGATCCGGTTCTTTCTTCGATCATCAATTTTTTATTGCCAATAATTTTTCTTTACGGCTGCTTTTTTCTTGTTGGTTTTTTTGATGCAGGGTTCTTCGCTTTCATCTATGCGTTGGTACTTTTCGCCAGTGGTTTGATGGTTTTCTACGTTTCAAATGCCGATCTAAAATTATTAAAACAAGTTAATTTTGAAAATGTGGCGTTATTTATAGTTTTGATATCGCTAATTTATGTTTTGTCTCTACTATTTTTTGTCACCGATTTTTTTACCATCTAATCTTTGTAACCCACGTGAATGGCCGCTGCGCCGAAGCTTAAATTTTGATAAGAGGCATTTTTAAATCCCGCTTGCTCAATCATTTTTTTAAACATTTCTTGGCTAGGAAATTTACGAATACTTTCAACTAAATATTGATAAGATTCACGATCGCTTAAAATAATTTCTCCAATGCGCGGAATAACGTTGAAAGAGTAGGAGTCGTAGAATTTCTGCAAAAAATAATTATTCACTTTTGAAAATTCTAAACAGATAAACTTGCCATTTGGTTTTAAAACGCGATAGGCTTCAGCCAGCCCTAGATCTATGTTAGTGAAGTTTCTAATGCCAAAAGCGATGGTAAAAAAATCAAAACTATTATCTGCAAAAGGCAATTTTTCGCCATTGGCGCAGGTGAAATTTAGGCAAGAAAAAAGATTGAGATCGACGGCGCGATCCTTGCCACAGCTGAGCATTTCTTGGTTTATATCAACAACCTCAATTGTGTGAGCAATGTTTTTTTCGCGGGCTTTTTTGGTGATGCGAAAGGCAATGTCGCCTGTGCCGCCAGCAACATCGATGAATCTCGTAATGTTGCTTGAGGCTTGATTATCGAGGCTTTGTGATCCTGCGACTTTAGTTGTGGCACCATTATTTTGTTTTTCATAATTGTGAGAAGCGTCAAAATTAATTTCTTGAATCATTTTATTTTTCCACAGCCGATGCACGCCAGCACTCATCAAATCGTTCATCAAATCATATTTTTTTGCGACATTTGAAAAAATTCCTTTGACTAGATGCTCTTTTTCATCACGATTGACTCGTTTAAATCCAAAATCCGTTTGATTATCTGACATGTCTTTAGTTTCTGAATTTGATTTTATTTTGCCGCAAAATTTAATTGCGCAACAGCCGTTTTTTCCGAAAGAAGAAACCAAAATGCTGGTTTATGACGGCGCGAAAATACTGGATCGCAAGCTTATCAATCTGATTGATTTTTTGCAAGAGGGCGATGTGTTGGTTTTTAATGATGTGCGAGTGATTAAGGCGAAGCTAGAGGCACGCGTTATAAGGGCTGATGGGCTTGAGCAAAAAAATATTGAAGTTCATGAAGTGAAAAATGAAGCCAGAGAAAATGAAATTAATACGCCAAAAAATGAAGCTATAAAAACTATCGAATTTAATTTAGATCAAGAAATTTCAAAAAATACTTGGCGCGTAATTCTGCGCGGATCCAAGAAAATAAAGGATGCAGACCTGTTAGAAATTGCCCCAGATTTTTTTGCGCGCATCATAAAAAAATTAGAAGATGGCTTTGCGCTGTTAGAATTTTTAGAAGATGATTATCTGCGGAAGCTTGATAAATATGGCGTGGTGCCGCTTCCGCCTTACATAAAAAGAAGTGCCGATTTTGTAGAAGATGACCAAAAAAACTACCAAACAATTTATGCAAAAGATGGCTCGGCAGTAGCCGCGCCAACGGCCGGCCTTCATTTTACCGATAAAATTTTTGCTGCACTTGAAGCAAAAAGAATAAAAAAAGTCTTTGTAACTTTAAATGTAGGCGCGGGAACCTTTCTGCCTGTAAGGTCGGAGAGATTGCAAGATCATAAAATGCATGAAGAATCTTTTGTAATTTCGCAAGAAACGGCAGAAATTATTAATGAGGTGAGGGCGCGCGGAGGCAGGATTGTCGCGGTTGGAACGACATCGTTAAGAGTGCTAGAGTCGGTCGCCGATGAAAATGGAATGTTGCGAGAGGCAAAAACTAAAACCAAGATCTTTATCTATCCGCCCTACAGATTCAAGGTTGTAGACATTTTGATGACAAACTTCCATCTGCCAAAATCGACTTTATTTATGTTGATTTCTGCATTTGTAGGAAAAGAAAAAGCACGAGAGATTTACAGCCACGCGGTTCAAGAGCAGTATAGATTTTATTCTTACGGTGACACCTCTTTGTTAATGCGCTCATAAATATTTAATCACCCTCATGCATTCTGCCATCGCAAAGCGAACCTACCGAGCCTTAGCACGAAATGCTTCTCGAGTTTTTATCGCTTTAGAGAATCGCGAAAACGCAAATAACGCGCTGTAAATCGCGCCGTCGAACCCATAAATAAAATATCGCCGCACAAAATATGCCTTCAAAAACCCCCAAATTGGCACCAAAAAAACCTTCGCCAAAGATGGATTCTTTCCTTTCGCTAAGCTATCTCGCGCCTGCATCGAGGAGTAAGAATTGATCTTCTCAATCCAATGCTCAAAAGAGCGAAATGATTGGTGATAAATAATATTTTTCAATTGCCCAATTCTTGCAGAGTCTTTCATTTTAACCGAATCGTGAATTGCACTATTCTTGAACCCGCCAAAATCGCGATTATAGAGCCTTAATTGATTATAATAATAAGCAAAGCGATGCGGCTTTTTTTCAAAGCGAAATTTATTGACGATTTTAACGCGAAAGCCATGAAATTCTTGATGTAGATTTTTCTTAAAAAGTGCGGCAAGTTCTAGAGCTAGTTCTTCTGAAACTTCTTCGTCAGCATCAATATTTAAAATCCATTTATTGCGACATTGATTCTCGCCGAAAATTTTTTGCTGGCCATAGCCTTTCCATTCATTAAAAATAACCCGCGCACCCGCTTCTGCAGCTACTTCACAAGTATTATCGCCGCTGCCAGAATCGATCACTAAAATTTCATCAGCAACTTGTTTAACCGCAGTAATTATTGGCGCAAGGCGGTCGGCTTCATTTTTTGTAATAATAAAAACTGACAGTGAAATTTTTGTCATGAAAGTGTAGAAATTTTTAATTATAGATTTTAAATTAATAGCTGATGTATAAAGTCTATGATTAAATAAAATCAAAATTCAACAATTTATGAAGAATAAAAAATTTGTTATCACTATTGTTTTTGCGCTTCTTATTGGCTTTGTTGCTCTTGTTGTGCGCAATTATAGCACTAAAACTTCCTTCAAATATGCCAAAAATTCTGCACAAGAAGTTGAGGTAAATAAGCAAGATGAGGTGAGCGCTGCAGTTAATAAAGAGGCTGCAGAAGGCGTGATTAAGCGCGATGACACCTTATTAAAAGTTAAGGATAGCGAATTATTTCTTGGTGATAAAAAAGCGCCCGTAACCATGATTGAATATGCTTCACTTTCTTGTCCGCATTGCGCCATGTTCTATCGCGAGGCTTTTGAAAAAATTAAAACTGAATATATCGATGCAGGAAAGGTAAAATTTATTTATCGCGACTTCCCCTTAAATCAACAGGCTCTAGTTGCGGCAATGGTTTCTGAATGCCGCGCTGCAGATGAAAAAGAAAATCGCTCCGAAAGTTATTACGGGCTTGTTAAAGCTTTGTTTAAAACCCAAGATTCTTGGGCTTTCGATCCCAAATATACTGAAAAATTAGAATCAATTGCAAAGCTTGATGGTATGAGTTCTGAGCGTTTTAAATCGTGCATTGAAGATCAAAAACTGCAAAATAAAATTCTGCAAATGCGCATGGAGGCCGCGAAATCATTGCAGATACACTCAACGCCAACTTTTTTCATCAATGGCGAAGCTTCTGAAGGATACGTTGATTATCTAACTTTGAAAAAAGTGATTGATAAAAAATTATCAGAAGTAAAATAATTATTTTTTTACACCTATTTATGCTTAGAGTATCTAGCCACTAAGTAAAAAATAGAATTCTAAAAAAGCTCAGCTCTTTAACGAGACATAAAATATTTTCTTGTGACGACAAAAATCAGTATACAAAATTTGGCTAAAAATTTTGGCTCAAAAGAAGTTCTTTCGGGAATAAATCTTGAGGTGAAAAAAGGTGAGTCATTGGTGATTTTAGGGGGCTCTGGCAGTGGTAAATCAGTGCTAATTAAACTGGTCGCATCGCTTATGCAGCCAACCTCTGGAAGCATTAAAATTGATGGAGACGAAATATCAAATATCTCAGCTTCAGAGCGCGATAAATTAATGGGAAAATTCGGTTTTCTGTTTCAAGGTGGAGCATTATTCGATTCTCTTTCAATCTGGGAAAATGTTGCATTTCGCTTAACTCACGCGGCAAAATTAAACAAAAATGATGCCAAAGAAATTGCATTGCAAAAGCTTAAGGCTGTAGGGCTAGAAGAAAGAGTGATGAATCTTTATCCGTCAGAACTTTCTGGTGGAATGCAGAAGCGTGCAGCGTTGGCGCGTGCCGTTGCTGCAAATCCTGAAATTATTTTCTTTGATGAGCCCACAACTGGCCTAGATCCAATCATGGCCGATGTTATCAACGATCTTATCATTGCTAATTCAAAAGAGCTCGGCGCCACCACGGTCACAATTACCCACGACATGCATTCGGCAAAAAAAATCGCCGATAAAATTGCTATGCTTTATGAGGGAAAAATTATTTGGTTTGGTGATGTGAAAGACATGTATTCTTCGGGTAATGAATATCTTGATCAATTCATACACGGTAAGGCAGAGGGACCAATTAAGGTGGGCTATTAAATCAATTGCCTACAGCCCTAATTTTTTAAGGCTGTAGGCTTTATGGCTACTTAAACATTTTAAAAATCGATCCTAAAAGTGAAGATGGCTTACTGACATTATTTTGCCTTCCACCTCTATCGTCAAATCTTCTATTATCATTGCTGCGTGGCCTTTTATTATTGAAGCGCTGATTATTATTGCCGTTGCGATTGTTATTTCTTCTGTCGCTGCCGCGGTTATCGCGATTGTCCCTACGATCATCGCGTTCGCGCGCTGGAGAAAATCTTTCTCCGCTTTCTTCGCGCACAGGTTTTTCTGCCGCATCACTTTCAATAAACTGGCGCTCCAAACCAAGCTGATTAACTTTGCCCGTAGTAACTTCCATCTCCAGCTCGCGTCTTTCATCATCAGAAAGGCCTTTGCGTTTTTTGATAGTGAAGCCCCCATTTCCAACATCATCGCTGTGATGCATAAAAATATGGACATTATAATTTTGCTCTGTCGCGATGACGTCGTGCTTTTTGTAATTCGCGATATACGAAATAACTTCATGCGAAGTGTAAACATAAATCACGCCCACTTGTTTATCGGCACAAGCGTGGCGAATAGAGCGCAAAATTCCTACCGCAAGAATTTCGACTGAACGAATATAGCCAGTGCCGCTGCAATGTTTGCAAGGCTCGGTGATGGTTTCGAACAAACTTGCACCAAGACGTTGACGTGACATTTCCATTAAACCGAAAAGGCTAATGCGGCCAAGCTGAATGCGGGCGCGATCGTTTTGTAATTCATCGCGCAAAGTGCGCTCAATGTTGCGGCGATGTTTTTGGTCATACATGTCGATGAAATCGATCACAATCAAGCCAGCCAAGTCGCGCAGGCGTAACTGTCTCGCGATTTCGCGCGCCGCTTCAAGGTTAGTGTTATAAGCAGTTTCTTCAACGCCGCTTTCTTTGGTAGCGCGACCAGAGTTGACATCGATCGCAACCAACGCTTCTGTGTGATCAACTACAATTGAGCCGCCAGATTTTAGCGGAATTGTTTTTTCATAAAGCGCCGCAATTTGTTGCTCAACGCGATATTTATTAAAAACGGGAACGCGCTCATCATGAAATTTAATATTATGCTCACCATAAGGCATTGTAGCCTTGATGAAGTTTGACACGCTGTCAAAAGCTTGCTGTCCTTCAATTATAACTTCGCTAACTTGTTCGTTATAAACATCGCGAATACATCTTTTTATAACGTCATCTTCGGCATGGATAAACGTTGGCGCTGTAGATGTCTTGGCCATTTCGTTAATGCTTTCCCATAAGCGACTGAGATATTCGTAATCGCGCTTAATTTCCTCAGGCTTCTTGCCAACGCCCGCGGTTCTAATGATGACAGACATTTCTGCGGGAATTGTTAATTCACTCAAAATCGCCTTCAAAATTTTACGATCGCGGAAGTTATCGACCTTGCGTGAAACGCCGCCTTTATTGGGCGTGTTCGACATCAAGACGCAATATTTTCCTGCCAAAGAAATGTAAGTTGTCATTGAGGCGCCTTTATTGCCGCGCTCTTCTTTAGTGGCTTGAATCAGCAAAATTTGACCGGGCTTGATAACATCTTGAATGTTATAGCGCTTGTAAATTGTGTGAATATTGCTGTTATGGTTTTCAGTTTCATCTTCAACAGAGTATGAGCCTGTAGTCATCGGAGCATCAGGATCTTCGTCGCGCTCACGTGAATTTTCGCGGCGGTTATCATCGCGACGATCACGATTATCGCGGCGGTCTCCGTGCTCAGAGCGCTCTCTGCGATCTCCGCTGCGTTCAGGGCGATTACCATCTCGATTGTCGCGACCACGAATTTCTCTAACTTCAGCAACATCACCAGAAGCTTGCGCCGCAATGCCTGCGCCACCATCAGCTTCTTCCGTAGTTTCAGCATGAGGCGCAATTTCGCGCGCAGTAAGCTCACGGAGCTTTTGTTTCTCTGCATCGGGAAGGCTATAATATTCAGGATGTATGTCGGCAAAAGGCAAAAACCCGTGGCGCTCTTCACCATAATCGATGAAAGCCGCTTGGAGAGAGGGTTCAACCCTAGTAATGCGAGCAAGATAAATATTGCCTTTGATATGCTTAACCGCAACAGCTTCGCGGTCAAAATCTTGCAGAATGTTGTTTTCTAGCACCGCAACGCGCGTTTCTTCGCGATGTGCTGCGTCGATTATAATTGTTTTGTTTTTCATTATTCCTCTAAAATTTGTCTAAGATAAAAGACAGAGGAAAAATATTTCTTTAAATAAACAGCGTTAAAACCGCGAATTCATTGATCTGGCGGATGTTAGTAGTTTTATTCATAAACCTAACTTTTAAAAATAAAGCATTTAAAGAAAATAATTTTTCCATCTAAGTCTTGTGAAAACCTGCCTAGGGAAGCCCTAGCAGGTTATAAAAAGTTTGTCAGCGATTTTTTAAACTGCGCGGTGTGCGGTTTTGTTTTGGTTTTTCAGCGAAAGCAAAGTATAGTTTAAAAAATCTGCAGAGATTTAAACTTAAATTGGTCAAATAAGCTAGTCTTTTTTGTGATTTTTAAGTGAGGCTTTGAAGGTTCTAAAATCAAGGCTTCTGCACTAATTAATTAAGAGTTTTTAATCCAATTCAAATAGCCAGAAAAACCTTGGTCAATTTTAAGTGCGATAATTTGAGGCGCTTCATAAGAATGATTGGCCAAAATTTCTTTCTCAATTTTGTGATAAAAATTTGCTTTAGTTTTGATTGAAACTAAAATTTCTTTCTCGCAAGAAATTTTTCCTTGCCAAACAAAATTGCTTTCGATTTTTGTAAATTGCACGCAAGCCGCCAATTTTTTCGTCAGCAAAATTTTTGCCAATTTTTTAGCTTCGCCTAGTTTTGGATAAGTCGTTTTGATAATTAAAAATTCTTTTTTCATATGACTAAAATTTTTGCCCATAGAGGTTTTGTCACAAAGCAAGCGAAAGAAAATTCTATCGCAAGCCTAAATCAAGCCCATAAACATAATTTTTCTGGCATTGAGTTTGACGTGTGGTTTTTTGATAATTCTCTCGTGATTCATCATGATATGCCACAAAAAAATACAATAGCGAGCTTGCCGCAATTTCAAGATTATTTAGTTTTTAAAAATGAAATTGAATATTGGATTGATTTTAAAAATCTTGATGAAGGCAATGTCGAAGCCGCTGCGAAGCTTATAGCGCAAGAAATTAAAGCGGCAGAAATTGATAGTAAAAAAGTTTTTTTTGCACCATTTATTGCTAATTTGCAAATGGCAATTCCAATTTATGATGCTTTGCGCAACGGCTTTGCAGGGGCACAAATTGTGGCTGTATGCGAAGATTTGGCGCCAGAAGATTTTGTTTTATATCATGCCAGTTTGCAAAAAAATAATATTAAATTCTTATCAATCAGGCACGGAATTGTTGATAAAAATTTTGCTGAAATATTTTCTGATATAACTCTGTTCGCTTGGACCATCAATGATTTGGCGCGGTTTCGTGACTTGCAAGAAATGGGCGTTAAAAATATTGCGAGCGATATAATTACGCCACAAATGTTATGACAATAAAAACCCCAGCGTTATTTTCAGAAATTTCAGCAGCTCCAATTTCTTCGATGTCATCTTCGCGCAAGCTAGATAGTGATTCCGTGGGTCATCGCAAAAGAGTGCGCACAAAATTTTTGGCGTCTCTAGGTAAAGAATTGCACGAATATGAATTGCTAGAAATCCTTTTATTTAGCGCCTTCCCGCGCCAAGATACCAAGCCATTGGCAAAAAAATTATTGGCAAAATTCGGTAGCATTTCTGCGATTATTAATGCAGATGTTGATATGCTAAAAAGCGTTGAGGGAGTAGGTGATGGCGTGATCATAAATTTAAAAATTATCACCGAAATCATCAATCGAGTCTTAAAAAATCGTGTCAAAATAAAGCCAGTTTTAGATAATTGGCAAGCGGTTGTAAACCATGCCACAGCTGCTTTGGCAGATCTAAATCATGAAGTATTTCGTATATTATTTTTAAATAAAAATTTTCAATTAATTGAAGATGAGCTGCTTGGAATTGGCGAAAATGACCATGTTCAAATTAGCATAAAATCAATTGTTAAAAAATCTTTATTGCTGCATTCTTCGGCAATTATTTTAATGCATAATCATCCCACTTCAGATCTACGCGCATCTGCTTCTGATATAAAAACAACTAACGAAATTTGTGCCGCATTAAAGCCTCTAAATATCGCAGTAATCGATCATTTAATTGTGGGAAAAAATGGTATTTTTAGCTTTAAGCGGGAGGGAATTTTATGAAAAAAGCCATAATAATTTCTGGCCCAACCGCATCAGGAAAATCTTCTCTGGCCTTGCAAATGGGCGATTTTCGCGATATTGCAATTATAAATGCTGATGCGTTGCAAATCTATGAAGGCTTGCCAATTCTATCTTCGCAGCCAACTGTTGCAGATAAAAAAATTGCGTCACATTCGCTATATTCTTATTTTGCGCCAGAAAAATCTTGCTCAGTTGGATTGTGGCTTGAGCTAGTAAAATCAACGCTAGAAGAGGTGTGGAGGCAGGAAAAAATTCCTCTAATTGTTGGTGGTTCGGGAATGTATATTTCGAAATTGCTAGATGGTATTTCTGAAGTTCCTGCAATTGATGAGGCCGTGAGAACAGAGGCTGGCGAGCTTTATAAAAATTTATCGCGCGAAGAATTTTTGCAAAATTTAATTTTGCTTGGTGATAAAAGTGAAATTGGCGCAGAAATTGCGGAAGATAAAAAGATGGATGCCGAAATTTTAGAAGGTAATTTAGAAAATCAGAATGATAGATTAAAGAACCTCGACAAGCAGCGCCTTATAAGGGCTTATGAAGTGTTGAAGCAAACAGGAAAAACAATTTTTTGGTGGCAAAGTCAACCAACAAAAAAGATTTTTGACTCACAAATTTTTACTCATATAAACTTAAATCCGCCGCGCGAACAACTTTATAAAAACTGTAATTCGCGTTTCGAAATAATGTTAAAAACTGGCGCAATTGAAGAAGTTGAAGCCTTGATTAGCAAGGGATTGCGCGATGATTTACAAATTACCAAAACTCTCGGATTTTTAGAAATAAAAGATTTTTTGCAACAAAAAATCACGCGCGAAAAGATGTTAGAAATTGCATCGCAAAAAACCAGGAACTACGCTAAACGCCAATTGACATGGTTTCGTCATCAGTTTGCAGAAAAAAATGTTTTTGACGATTTGGAATTAGCAAAAAATTTCTTAATAACTTGCGGTAAATGAAATTAAGCGATATTGGCATTATAATTAGTCAAAAAAACTACAGTGAAAATTCTGCGATTATAAAAATATTTTCGCAAAATCACGGCATTTATCGCGGGCTTGTTTCTGCGCCAAAGTCAAAAAAAAAACAAGCAATTTTTCAAATCGGAAATTTGATTTCATTTGAGTGGAGATCTAGGAATGAAGAGGGTCTGGGACATTTTTATTATCCAGATTTAGTGAAATCTTTCTCTGCAAATATTATTTTCGATCGCCTAAAATTAAGTTGTTGTAGTTCGCTATTTTCAATTATCGAAACCTATTTTTTAGAGCGCGAGAATCATCGCGATCTCTTTGTTAAAATTCACAATTTTTTACTACAAATTTCCAGCGATCAGGTTGCTATAAAATCTTTTATAGCCGATTACATTAAGCTTGAATTAAAAATATTAAAAACACTCGGATACGGCATAGATCTATCTTCGTGCGCCGTTACAAACGAAACAACAAGTCTAGTTTTTGTTTCGCCAAAATCAGCTCGCGCCGTATCGCTTGAGGCGGGAAGGCCGTACGAAAATCGTTTATTGAAATTACCACCATTCTTGCTGGCGAAAAATGATAATGTTGAAGATTTGCACTTATATGAAGGTTTGAAGCTCAGTGGATTTTTCTTGGAAAAATATGTGTTTGCAGAAAAAAATATAAGGCCAGCAAGTCGCGCCAATATTGAAGTGGAACTAAAACAACTTCTTCCTCTTGAATAACAAGAAAGAAACGCCGCCAAGTGCTGCGGTCATAAAAATTAGTGTAATGTAAAAACCGTACGGATTGCTGCCGCCTGGAATGCCGCCAACATTCATTCCAAACAATCCAGCAACAAAGCTAAGTGGCATAAAAATTGAAGCAATTAGTGAAATTTTAAACATGCTTTTATTGAGCCGGTCTGCAATCGCATTTGAAATTTCTTCATGCACAATTTTTGAGCGATCGCGCGCCTCATCAAGTTCTTCAACTATATGAGTGATTTGATCGTGATTTTCTTGAAAATGCCGCCTAGCCCAATCGTCGATCCATTCATTATCGTGTGATTTTAAGTGAGATAAAACATCTTTTTGCGGCAAAAGATAGCGTTTAAAAATCGTAACTTTTTTTCTTATAGAGCTTACAGACTCGCGCAGAGAATCGCTATAATTGTTATTAGCCATTTCATCTTCAATGAGATCAATTCTATCATTGAGATTGTTGATTAGCGGGGCCAATAACAATAAATTTTCATAAATTAAATTATATAAAAATTCGGGCGCATTTTTTATTTTTTTGCCCTGATCAATTTTTTTAGCAACATTAAAAATGGCGCTAAAATTTCGTTTTTGAATAGAGATAATGCGTGATTCGTCAATCCACAGGCGGATCGAAGCCAGATCTTCAACTTCCGATTCGGCGTCAAGGTTAACGCCGCGCAAAATTACTAGTAAGCCATTTTCAAATTCAATAATACGTGGGCGAGCTTCCTCAGCAAAGAGCGCATCAATAATAAGGTGATCAAGATAAGAGACTTCGCGCTTCAGCCATTTTTGCGATTGTGCGATGTTGCCATCAAGATGCACCCAAGCCAACCCTTCATTTCTTATTTCTTGCGCAACTTTGCCATTATTAAGCTTATGCGCAGTGCCATCTGCACTGAAAGCATAGGAAGCAAAAATGTGCTTATGCATATTTAGTTAATTTTTTTTCAATGAAATAATTGCTCTACCAACAATTTTGTTGCCTTGTGTCATTGTAGAAATAATTATCGCAGATTTTTCGTCAACCAAATAGAGTTTGTCTTCATAATTGACGGGCTGTTTTTTATCTTTAAAGAGAGTGTTGAGGCTATAATTAATAACCGAAGAATTTCCTAAATTGCGGCCTTGAGCATCTCCAATAAAATCATGACCAATTGCGGTATAGCTAGCTGGATCATTGATTGTAATTAACCAAGTGCGACTATCTTTTTTGCCGCCATTAAACGAATAATTATAATTCACGGTGCCGCGATTTTCTTCCCACTTGCCATTGGCTTTAATAATGAAGCTGCCTTCAATTTTTTCTTGTGGATTTTGCACGATTGCAAAGCCTTCTAAGTCGCCAGTGAAGAAATTTTTGACATCAATTCTTGGTGCTTTTTCTAAAAAATCGATAGGGGTGAGGGCGTTATTTTTAGGAGAGACTAATTGCTGCAAATATGTGCAAGATGCAAGAGTTTCTAATGCTAGAGCCAGTATCAAGAATTTAAATATTATTTTCATCGTATAAGAAATTTTATTAAGGGAGTAGTGAATCATTGCAGTGATTTTTATAAAAGTCTAGAGCTTGCCGCAAAACTTAGTGAACCGCCTTGTTTTTGGTCAGTCGACTAATGCTTTTGCTGATGTCTTTTTCGCGCAATAATGTTTAATATTTCAACTGATAAAGTAAAAAATAATGCGAAATAAAGATAAGTTTTAGAAATATGTAAATTGAATCCATCAGAAAGCAATATTGCTCCAACCATGAAAATAAAGGAGAGGGCAACAATTTTAAGTGATGGATAATGCGTTAAAAATTCACTAATTCTTTCCGAAGAAAATAACATTATAATCATTGAGATAACGATTGCGGCAATCATTATCGGAATGTTATTTGTCATCGCCACGGCCGTAATTACTGAGTCGAAAGAGAAGATGAAGTCAATTAATGAGATCTGCAAAATCGCAGCAAAAATTGTTTTGCCAGCTTCTTTTTTATCCATTTTCTTTTCAACATGAGGCTCGTAAAAATAAATATCTTGAACGATTTCATAGCCACTTTTTACAACCAAAAATAAACCACCAGAAATTAGCAAAAAATTCTTAAAAGAAAAGCCGTGTCCAGCCAAATAAAACAAGGGCTCGGTAAGTGTCATTATCCAAGTTAAAGTCATTAGCATTAAAATACGAATGACAAGAGCTAGCGACAAGCCAAAAATGCGCGCGTTATTGCGTGATTTTTTTGGCAATTTATAAGTTACGAGTGAAATGAAAATTAGGTTGTCGATACCAAGAATAATTTCGAGGAAGGTTAGGGTGATAAGGCTGAAAATAAGATCGTAGCCGACGAAAAATTCCATAAATATTATGTTATATTAATATAATTTTTACGATGCAAAAAGCATAATAAAGGTTGTAAATTTAAGCCTAAAATAGAGTAATAATCGCCAGATATTTTTTCAAATAAATGTTTTCCAAGTGATTCGTATTTGTAGCTTCCTGCACAGCCCCAAGGTTTATCAGCACTGACGTAAGAGTGAATGTCGTTAGCAGAAATTTTACGCATTTTTAATTTTACGCGCGAGATTTTTCTGAAAATAATTTTACCATTTTTTGCAACTACAGTGGCGTTATTTTGATAGTGAATTTTGCCACTAAAATTTGTTAATTGCACAATTGCTTCATCGGCATTTTTCGATTTATCGATGCCTTTGTCATCAAACTCGCAGATTTGATCAGAGCCAATTACAAGGGCATTTTTGTGAATTTGCGAAACAGACAAAGCCTTATTTTCAGCCAAAAACATTGCGAGTTGCGCAATCGTTAAATGAGGATTTTGTTGCTTACCTTCCTCTTCATTAAAAAGCGGCGCAATCGCTTGAAAATTAAGCATTGTCGCTTCAAGAATTTGCTTCCTCACCGCAGAAGTTGAGGCTAAAATTAGGGGTTTGTTTTGCTGCAAAAATTGCATTATATTTTGCTAATCTTAAAGGGAAATCATGGTCAAAAAGCGCTTTTCCATTTCAATGTCGGTTTTAAAAAGCCCTGTCATTTTTTTAGTGATTGTGGTGGTGCCAAATTTATGGACACCGCGTGTTGTCATGCATTGGTGTTCGGCATCGATCAGAACGGCTACGCCTCTAGGGTCCAACACCTCTTCAATAACATCGGCAATTTGCGAAGTCATTGTTTCTTGTGTTTGTAAGCGTTTAGAAAAAATATCGAGCAAACGCGCGATTTTGCTGATTCCAACCACTTTTTTGTTTGGGATATAAGCGATATGAGCTTTGCCGATAAATGGCACCATATGGTGTTCGCAATGCGATTCTAGACGCATGTTTTTAAGTAAAACGATATCGTCGTATTCTTCAACTTCCTCAAAAGTTTTTTGCAGCACCTTTTTAGGATCTACATCGTAGCCAGAAAAAAACTCGCGATAAGCTTCAGCTACGCGCTTTGGAGTATCAAGCAAGCCTTCGCGCTCAGGATTATCGCCGGCCCAAGCAATTAAAGTTTTAACGGCCTGCTCAGCCTGTTCTTGCGAAGGGCGAGAAATTTTATTTTTCATTACTGTGTTTGATTGTTCGCAGCTATATTTGCGATAATATTTTTGCAAGGCTATACATTATTTGATAAAATTACAAGTTGTAAAATAAAAATGACTGATTAAATTATGTGCCCTTCTATTTTTTTTTACTAAAAATTAAGAAGGCGTAGTCACCAATTAACCTGAAAATCATAAAACTAATACATTATGAAAAACTTTAAAATTTCGCTATTAGCAGTTGCTGCATTATTTGCGCTTAATGTTTCAAACTCTTTTGCAGGCGAAATCGCCATTCTTGATATTGAGAAAATTGCTAAAGAATCAAAGGCGGTTCACGATATCCAAGCCAGAGTTAGCAAAAAACAAGATGAATTTCAAAAAGAAATCACTAAAAAACAAGCAGATTTAGAATCTGACCAAAAAAAGCTTGAAGCTAAGAAAAATATTCTTTCGAAAGAAGCTTTTGAAAAAGAACAAAAGGCTTTCGAGAAAAAAATTGACGCTTTAAAAGAGCTTGTTGAGAAAAGACAAAATGCTTTAAAAAAAGCTTCTACTGATTCAATGGCAAAAGTTAATGATAAAATGAAAGATATCATTGGCGAAATTGCAAAAGAAAAAGGATTGAATTTAATTCTTCCAGCTTCACAAGTTGTATTCTCTGCGGATAGCTTAGATATTTCGGCTGAAGTTTTGGAAAAATTGAACAAAAAAGTTACTAAAATTGAAGTTAAATTTGAGTAATTGAAATGGGTCTGTAGCTCAGTTGGTTAGAGTGCGCGCCTGATAAGTGCGAGGTCGGTGGTTCAAGTCCACCCAGACCCACCATTTCTATATTCTTAATATTTTTAGTGTGCTTTCAACAAATCAAATTCGCACAAAATTCCTCGACTATTTCGCCCGCAACGGTCACGAAATAGTCGCCTCTAGTTCCCTCATTCCTAATAACGATCCCACGCTGATGTTCACCAATGCGGGGATGAATCAATTCAAAAATTATTTTACTGGCGTTGAAGTTCCTAAGTTCAAGCGCGCAGCTACTTCGCAAAAATGCGTGAGAGCTGGCGGTAAGCATAATGATCTTGATAACGTTGGCTTCACAGCGCGCCATCATACATTTTTTGAGATGCTAGGAAATTTTTCTTTCGGCGACTATTTTAAAGAAGAGGCGATTTTTTTTGCGTGGGAATTTCTTACTAAAGAGCTTGGAATCAATAAAGAAAGGTTTCTAGTAACGGTTTATCACAATGATGACGAGGCGGCAAATTTCTGGAAAAAAATTACAGGCCTTAAAGATGAAAAAATAATTCGCATTTCTACCGATGATAATTTTTGGTCAATGGGCGATGTAGGGCCATGCGGGCCTTGCTCTGAAATCTTTTATGATCACGGTGATAAAATTTTTGGTGGACCTCCGGGCAGTAAAGATCAAGACGGCGATCGTTTTATTGAAATTTGGAATTTAGTCTTCATGCAGTTCGAAAAAACTGCTGGTGGTAAGATGGCGCCATTGCCAAAGCCGTGTATTGATACAGGAATGGGGTTAGAGCGCATTACTTCGCTAATGCAAGGCCAGCATGATAATTATGCCACTGACGCCTTCGTTAATCTCGTCGGTAAAATTCAAAAAATTGCTAATGTCTAATCGCGAGCATCACAAAATTTATACCGCAATTGGCTTGATGAGTGGCACCTCGATGGATGGCGTCGATCTTGCCCTTGTCAAAAGTGATGGCAGAGATTTTATTGAGCGTAAAAATTTTTCTTACACTTCTTATGGTTTAGAAATAAAAAAATCGTTGCAACACTTGATATACGGGGCCCCAAGCCTGAAAGAAATCAAGATGATAGAAAATGAATTTACTTCGCTAAACATAAAAATTGTTAATGATTTTCTCGCAAAAAATAATATTGATCGCCAAGAAATAGATGCGGTTGCATTTCACGGGCACACAATTTTACACGCTCCAGAGCATCAAATCACTTGGCAAATTGGTAATGCAGAATTATTGGCAGCAAAAACGGGCATAAATATTGTAGCAGATTTTCGTAGTCGCGACGTAGCTTTTGGTGGGCAGGGTGCGCCTTTGGTGCCAATTTATCATTTTTACCTTTTGCATAATCAGCCGAAGCCGGTGATAGTTTTAAATATTGGGGGAATTAGCAATATCACCTATTTCTCTGGCGATCAAGAAAGCGACATCGAGGCTTTCGATGTGTGTTTCGGCAACGCTCCTTTCGATGATTTAATCAAGAAAAAACTGCAGCTAGATTTTGATAAAGACGGCGAATTGTCAAAGTGCGGGAATATTGATTTCACTCTTGCTGATCGTATTTTGCGCAACGATATTTTTCATAAGGCGCCACCAAAATCTTTTGATCGCGATGATTTTGCTGAGTTGCTGGCGCCACTTAATAGACTGCAAATTGAAGATGCGCTCGCCACCTTCGCTTATATGCATGCCAAAGTTATCCAAATTAATATTGAGTTTTTATCGCAACATTCTGGCATTAAACCGAAAACAATTTTTGTTTGCGGTGGAGGCAGAAAAAATAAAGCGATAATGGATGAGATGAGAAAATGGCTTTTAGGAGTTGAAGTGAAAGCGATAGAGGATATTGGCTTGAATGGTGATGCTATTGAGGCAGAAGCCTTTGCTTTTTTGGCAATTAGACGAATGCTAAAACTGCCAATTAGCTTTCAAAAGACGACAGGGATTTTACTGGCTGATAGTTGCGCTCTGGCTTCGCCTCGGCAACATTTTTCTTCTTACGGCGGCGTCTTCTATCCCGCTTAACTTTTCTAACTTTACCTGAGTCAATTAATAAGCGGCTTTTAATGTAGTTATCGAGATGCGCTTCAAATTCTTCAAAGTGATCTTTGAAGAAGTGATCGGCTTGAGAAACTACCTTATAAGTGATTTCCGCGCCGTCCCGCGCCGATAATTTTTCGACTAATTTTGCGCTATCACTTTCTTTAGAAATATCATCTTTGTCGCCTTGAACCACAAAGCCTGAAGAGGTGCAGGGAACGATAAAATTGAAATCATATTTACCAACTGGTGGGGCTGCTAAAATGTAGTTTTCAATTTCGGGGCGGCGCATAACTAATTGTAGCGCGATCCATGCGCCAAAAGAAAAGCCGGCAACCCAATAATCTGACGCTTCCATGTTTTGATCATGAAGCCAATTCATTACGGCTGTAGCATCAAGAAGCTCTCCCACGCCGCTATCAAATTTGCCTTGAGATTTTCCGACGCCGCGAGAATTAACGCGTAGCACCGAAAAGCCATTATTAACGAAGGCTTTATAAATAGCGTAAGTGGCTTTATTATTCATGGTGCCGCCATGAAGTGGGTGAGGGTGTAGCACTAGGGCCACTGGGGCTTTTGTGTTAGTGCTTTGGTGATATTTGCCCTCAATCCTTCCAGCGGGCCCGTTGATGATTACTTCAGGCATTTTATACTAATTCTTCCCATTGAAGTGGCTTGCCAGCGGCATCTACGATAACTTGCGCAGTGCCAGCATATTTTGCAGCCATATATTTGCCATGTCCAGCGTGAACGCCTTGGTAAAGGATGGGCTCAATTTCTTTGCCATTATGTTTTTTCTTTTCAACAGCTTTTCTGTTTTTCGGGTTGTTCTTCGTGCCCATAGTTTATAATAATGAATGAATTAAATTTCAGTTGAATTTTGAATTGAAATTGCAACAATCTCTAGCTCTCAAGGATTGCTCGATTGAGTGACTTAAAGAAGGCTGCGAATCTTACAAATAATCATTAAAAAAATCAAGTTTTTTTACCAATGTCAAATTTCAATAGATTAAAGGATTGTGTTGTTGTGAATAAAAACGTGATTGTGCGCGTTGATATTAATGTTCCGATGCGTGATGGAAAGATTGAAGACGACACGCGGATCCGCGCTGTTATTCCTACGCTGAAATATTTAGCTGAACAAAAAGCTAAGGTGATTGTGATTTCGCATTTTGGCAGACCGGAGGGGAAGGTTGAGCCTTCAATGTCTCTGCAGCCTTTAGTTGCAAGGGTACAAGAGCTTTTAGGTTCTGCGATAAAAGTTAGTTTTGCCGAAGATTGTCTTGGCGAAAGTCCTAGAGCAGTGGTGTCTGCGGCCGATTATGGCGATGTAATAATGTTAGAAAATTTGCGCTTCTATAAACAAGAAACCAAAAACGATCCAGCCTTCGTGCAAGAATTGGCGGGTCTTGGCAACCTTTACGTTAATGATGCATTTTCTTGTTCGCATCGTGCGCATGCTTCAATTGTTGGCATTCCTGCTATTTTAAAATCTTGCGCAGGGTTTTTGTTGGAAGCGGAGTTGGATAATTTAACTAACCTGCTTGAAAATGCGAAGAAGCCGATGATGGCGGTTGTGGGCGGGGCAAAGGTTTCTACTAAATTAGATTTATTAAACTCACTAGTGTTTAAGGCGCAAAGTCTTGTGGTTGGAGGTGGCATGGCCAATAGTTTTCTTTATGCAATGGGAAAAAATATCGGCAAATCCTTGTGCGAGAAGGATTTGAAGAATGAGGTGCTAGCTATAATTGAAAAAGCAAAACAGGCTGGATGCTCGATTTTATTGCCTTCAGACGTGGTTGTGACAAAAAAGTTTGAGCAAAATGCGACTTGCCGAACCGTTTTAGTTGATGATGTGCAAGATGATGAAATTATTGCAGATATTGGCGAGGCAAGTATTCGCGATCTTGCTGAGGCTTTAAAAAAACACCAAACTTTATTATGGAATGGGCCGCTTGGAGCTTTCGAAACTAAGCCATTTAACCTAGGGACAGATGGTTTTGCGAAAATTGCGGCATCACTCACGAAGGAAGGAAAGTTGTTATCGATTGCTGGTGGTGGCGATGTGGTTTCGGCCCTTAATGCCGCTGGTTTGGCGAATGACTTTACTTATATTTCTACCGCTGGTGGAGCATTTTTAGAATGGCTTGAGGGGAAAGAATTGCCAGGGGTGACGGCGCTTAATCGTTAAATTTTATTATTAAAGCTCACTGCGAAATACTAGGTAGGCAGTGAGCTTTTATTTTCGGCTAGTTTTTTGATTATATCAAAAAATGGTGCACCCGGCGGGATTTGAACCCACAACCTTTGCCTTCGGAGGGCAATACTCTATCCAGTTGAGCTACGGATGCATTGGCAAATAAAGCAAGAGTGCGGCCTTATTATTGCTATTTCACGATGATTTTTCCCATCGTTTCTTTCGCATGAAAATCATCGAAAAAATTATATTCTCCAACTTTTAACGGTGTGATTATCAGTGTAGCTTTTTTATTTCCCATGATAATTTTTTCTTTATTCAAATCGTGGCTCTCAAACTCTGCCGCCGTTTCATCAAGGTTTTCGATGATCAATTTAAATTTTTGCCCAGCAGGAACTTCTAAAATAGCAGGAATAAATTTATGATCTTTAATTTGAATATTAAATTCATCGCTAGCCGCAAAAGCTTGACTAGCAAGGAATGGCAGCGTTAACAAAACAAAAAATTTTTTCATAAGCAATATTTAATTTAACCGAATTTTATTTCCTTACTTCTTAAAAAACTGTGCCACATCGCGAATATGCGCAACTGTTCTAAACTCTAGCTGCGACAGCGTTTTTGTCAAAGCCGAAAAGTTTTTATTTTTCTCGTTAGCTTTAGGAATTATGCAGCGTTTGAAGCCAAGTTTAACCGCCTCTTTCAAGCGCGCTTCGAGATTGTTAATCATTCGCACTTCGCCAGTTAGGCCGATTTCGCCGATGATAATTGTGGAAGCGGGAATTGTTATGTCGCGCGCTGCAGAAATTAGCGCGCAGGCGATTGCAAGATCGGCCGCGGTCTCTTGAATTTCAATGCCTCCAACGATGTTGAGATAAACTTCTTTATCGAATAAATTTAGCCCAAATCGACTGCTTAAAACAGCGATAATCATAGCGAGGCGATTGATGTCCCAGCCAACAACAGCGCGGCGTGGTGTTGGCATATATGATGGCGAAACTAGCGCTTGTACCTCAACCAAAATTGGCCGCGTGCCTTCTACGCCCGCAAAAACAGCAGTTCCGCTAGTGTCGCGATCGTAAGAAGCGAGAAATAATTCACTCGGATTATTCACTTCAGAAAGCCCCACATCGTCCATTTCAAACACGCCAATTTCACCAGCTGGGCCGAAGCGGTTCTTGATTGCGCGCAATATTCTGAAATGCGAATCTTTCTCGCCTTCGAAGTATAAAACGGTATCAACCATATGCTCTAGAACCTTGGGGCCAGCGATTTGGCCGTCTTTCGTAACGTGGCTTACAATTAATAAAGTGATGTTATTTTTCTTGGCAAAAACCGTCAGCTCGCCAGCAGCGGCGCGCACTTGCGATACAGTTCCAGGTGCAGAAGATAAATCTTCGAGAAACATTGTTTGAATGGAGTCAATGATGATAACGGTTGGGCGATCTTGCGTGCTTTCAATCGATCCGATAATATCGGCAACATTTGTGGTGGCGGCAAGTTCGATAGAACCGTGCGTAGCCCCTAAGCGCTTGGCTCGCAGGCGCACTTGCTCAACCGATTCTTCACCAGAAATATAGATCATGCGGTTATTTCGCTGCGCTAAAACATTGGCAGTTTGCAACAATAATGTAGATTTTCCAATTCCGGGATCGCCACCAATTAATACCACCGAGCCTTGTACCAAGCCGCCTCCCAGCACGCGATCAAGTTCGCCAATTCCAGTTTTTATGCGCGGAAAATCTTTTGCTTCGCCATCAAGCGAGATAAGCTCGAGCTTGTTGTTGCTTGCCTTTCCAGCAGTTTTTTGCACAGGCGCAATGCGAGAAAAATGCGTGGCGCCACCTTCCTCAAATTCTTCGACAAGACTATTCCATTCGCCACATTCAGAGCATTTGCCCGACCATTTAAAGTGTACGGCGCCGCAGGATTGGCAGGAGTAGGCGGTTTTTTTCTTGGTCATTTTGAGCTGTGATATTTTGATTGAGAAAATGATTTTTGATTATGGGGTTTTTAATTTTTTTTACAATATCGATATTTTATATATTGATTCAGCGCGTCAAAATAAATTCTCTAGTTGCGAGCGCTCCACCTAGAAAACGCTTGAGTTGAAAAAATTTGCAATTAAAAGCTTTAAGAAATCATAACTACTTTTTACTTAAAAAATGTCAAAAAAATCAAGTGAACTTTTCAGGCCACAAATGCAGTTTGTTGTAGAAGAATGGGAAAAGCTTTCTTCTGCTGAAAAAAAATATTTTCTAAAGCTTGTTGTTAAGCATCAAGAAGGAGTTTTTTTGCAAGGCCTTCTGAATTACGAAAAACAGAATGGGGAGGGGTTGAGTGGGAATCGAAAATTATTAATCAGCATTATTAATCCCGTCGATGTCGATTTAAAAGGACTGCGCTTTATCTTTGATCACATTTTTTCAGATGATGAGACTAATTTTTATACTACATTAGGTCGAGAAGTGTGGAACATCTACGGTCATATTAAGCGCACAGGTGAGTCAGAAAAATTATCGCAAAAGCTTTGGCTATCTTTATATGCCGAAGAGTCAGATCAACCAGAAATAATCGCGAACAGAGTTAAAAATATTCTAAGCTTGCATAGCGACGAGCTCAGCTACAGCCATCCTCTAACATGGGGAAATAATTATATTGTGCGAGAATGCATAACAATAGAAGATCGCAAGCGACTATGGTCTTTCGCTATCAAAGAAAGAGATGCCAAAATTATATCCGATATTTTAAGTCTCTATATAAGTAAGCAAATAGACGGCAATCATCCTTTAAGTTGGGAGATAAGAGACGCAGCAGTATTGATTCTAGCTTTTGATATTATCGCCTCAACGCAAGTTCCAGATAATTCCATAAAAAGAAATTCGCATTATCAATTAGTAAAATATTTGTGGCAGCAAATCGATCCAAAATGGCAGCAAGTATTATGGAAGCAATCACTAGAACCTTCTATGATAACCGAAGACGAAACCAGTGAAGTACGCAGTGCTAGAGTAAACCGCATGCATTCCATTTTATCTTGCTACAAAGATCGACCAACAGATAAAGATCATCCATATAATTGGGCCGGAGAAAAATATCGCAGTGAAATATTAGAAAATCTTTTTCGCAATAAAAATTCTGATAAGCTTTTTACGCAAACTTTGTGGAGCGAATCCAAGGAACATCTGCGCCACTTTATTTGGTTTAAAGCTGTGTTAAGAGGAGAATATAATATTGTAGAAAATATCATAAAACTCTATTCCGATAAACCAATGGATGGCAATCACCCTCTTAATTGGGTGAATAAAAAAGAACATAGCACGGCGCTTTTCGTTATTTTGCGCAGTCAAACTTTAAATAATCAAGTCGTCAAACTTTTGCTAGAAGAAGGAGCTGAACCTGTTGATGCAAATGTAAATCTTGATGATGTGCCAAAAGAGGCTAAAAATGCAGCAAAGATGATCAAGCAATATGCCATGAAATACGATGTCGAATCCTATAAAACGCGTTATGAAGATGGTGGTGATGAAGAAATATATCCAAGAATACATGCTGGGCTTGAAAAGTTTTTGCAGTTATCGGAGGAAAAAAGTGTCAAAAGTGAAGATGAGCGGCGCGAAATATGCTTAGATAACTTGTATAGCGCTTACAGAAAAATTCGTGCATACGCTATAGAGGGTGAACGGCTTAATACAATGAAGCTAGTTGAAATTTTGGAAGGTAGCGCAATAGATGAGCGTGGAGATATTTCTGAAATCGATCCAACAAAAGCGCTTACCAAGCAAGAAAAGCAAAATCTGTCCATAGTGTTATCTGGTGGCGAGTGTGTAAATGAACGCAACAAGATAATTACTCAAGACGCACTAGAATATATAGTTGAGTCTTTGGCGCCGAACAAAATTAATAATGTTATGATCCACATATATTCTCTTAAGAGAGAAAGGCCCGCAACATCGCTCACAGCAATGGAGTCTGGTCCAGCTTTTTTGTTAGATAGAGAATCTCGCGCCCATGCTAGTTAAACTTAAATCAATATCAAAATGCCTAAAATAAATTTTTCATCACGGCTTAAAGAAGTAAAAAAAATTCTCGCTTCACAAAAAATAGACCATTTTATTCTACCAAATTCAGATGAATTTTTTCTAGAATATTTGCCAGAAAGCGAGAAGAGAATCGAGTATTTGAGCGGCTTCACAGGCTCTAGTGCTATGATAGTTATCAGCAAAAATAAATGCCAATTTTTCACCGATGGTCGATATATTTTGCAAGCAAAAAGCGAGCTAAACTTAGTTGATTACGAAATTTTTAATACTGCCACAGACCCTTTATTTACATGGCTACAAAGCAATTTAAAAAAGACAAAAATAATCGCGATTGATGCAAAATTATTTAGCGTAAACTTCGTGCGAGCATTGCAAAAAATCGTTGATGAAAAGGCCGCAAAGCTTGTCTTTATTGACTCAAACCCAGTTGATGAAATCTGGAAAGAGCGCCCGCAATTGCCATCATCAAAAATCTTCTACCACGATCTGCCCTACAGCGGAGAGTCTTCGCAAGCAAAGCGTAAAAAAATAATTCACAATTTAAACGCCGATGCAATTCTATTTAACAGACCAGAATCAATTTGTTGGCTATTAAATATTAGGGCATCCGACGTAGAGTTTGCGCCACTTCTAGCCAGTTATGCAATTCTATTTAAAGACGGAAATATCGATTTATTTATAGATGAAAATCGCTGCGATAAAAAAACAAAAGCAAAATTAAAGAGTGTAAATTTTATCAAACCAAATTGCGTAGAGCTTAGATTATCAACGCTGTATAAGCGGTTGCAAAAAATACAAATCGATCCAACTGCAACAAATTTTTGGCTCTATAAAACAATAATCGATAAACCGCAAATCATCGAGAAGCCAGACCCAGCGCTGATTCTCAAGGCTATAAAAAATAAAACAGAAATTGCAGGAGCAATAAAAGCTCACGAAATTGATGGCCTTGCAGTAACAAAATTTTTATTCTGGATCGAAAAAAATCAAGGCAAGGTTGATGAGTTGCAAGCAGAACAGAAGCTGTTCGAGCTTCGCCAAGAGCATAGAGATTTTTGTTATCCAAGCTTCCGTTCCATCTCATCTTTTGCTGCTAATGGCGCAATAATTCACTATCATTCATCGCCAGAAACTAACAAAAGAATCACGGGAAATTCGCTATATCTAATAGACTCAGGAGGTCAATATCCACAAGGCACCACAGACATTACGCGCACCATTGCAATCGGCAAACCAACGCGCGAAATGATCAATGATTTTACGCTAGTTTTGCAAGGTCACATCGCTCTCGCAACCGCAAAATTTCCACAAGGCACAACGGGCGTACAGCTTGATACTCTAGCGCGCACGCCACTTTGGCTAGCGGGCAAAGATTACGATCACGGCACGGGTCATGGCGTTGGAAGTTTTCTCTCTGTGCATGAAGGTCCGTGCTCCATCAGCAAGCGCGGCATCAGCAAACTAGAGGCTGGAATGATCCTCTCTAACGAACCAGGATTCTACAAAGAAAATTCTTACGGCATCAGAATAGAAAACCTTATATTAGTTGAAAAATGCACTAAAAATAACTTTCTAATGTTCCGCACGCTTACTCTTGCACCGCTCGATCCTAGTTTAATCGATTTTAAACTCTTAACTAAGGCAGAAAAGGTTTGGCTAAAAAATTATCATAAAAAAATTCACTCCATTTACACAAATAATCTGCGAGCCCCTGAAAATGCTTGGTTGGAGCGCATTAAAAATATTTTCAAGAAAGCAGTTGACAGTTGAGAAATAAAGTTGTTTAATTTGCGCCCCTTTTGAAGTTTGGTTACGAAATGAAAATTTTCGAAACCACTCGAAAGGCCACAGAGCTACAATCTGAGACAAGTCATTTCAAATATGGGCTTGAATTTATTTTCAAGTCAGATTTGATTCTTTTGTCTTTTTATTGCCTCTGTTAGTTGTTTGACATCGTGAATATTTGATAGTTAGAGAATACCGCAAATTAACGTTGTGGCGCAAGCAATTGCGCTGAAACAAATTTGCAATAAATTCAAAAAAAAACAAAATAGTTCCTTGATTTGTTACTCAATTGTATCGTGTGTGCAGGTTTTATTCTGTACATAGTATTTACTCAAATAAACAAAATAAGGGCATTCGACGGATGCCTTGGCATAGATAGGCGATGAAGGACGTAATAGGCTGCGATAAGCCTCGGGTAGCTGCCAATAAGCTTTGATCCGAGGATTTCCGAATGGAGCAATCCAATCTCTTTTAGAGATTATTCTTGGTTGAATAAAATAGACTAAGAAGGCGAAACTCAGTGAACTGAAATATCTAAGTAGCTGAAGGAAAAGACATCAACATGAGATTCCGTTAGTAGTGACGAGCGAACGCGGAACAGGCCAGTCCTAATTGTTTGCTAATAAGAATTACTTGGAAAGGTAAGCCATAGAGGGTGATAGCCCCGTATTTAAAGCAGCAAATGGTTAGGCGCGAGTAGGGCGGGACACGTGAAATCCTGTCTGAACATGGGTGGACCAGTTCATCCAAGCCTAAATACTCATCTATGACCGATAGTGAACAAGTACCGTGAGGGAAAGGTTAAAAGAACCCCGATAAGGGGAGTGAAATAGAAACTGAAATCGAATGCCTACAAGCAGTTAGAGCGAGCGCCGCAAGGTGTCTTGTGATAGCGTACCTTTTGTATAATGGGTCGGCGAGTTAATTTTGTCGTGCGAGCTTAAGCCGTAAGGTGTAGGCGCAGCGAAAGCGAGTCCTAACAGGGCGACTTAGTACGGCGAATTAGACCCGAAACTAGATGATCTAGCCATGGCCAGGTTGAAGGTGAGGTAACACTTACTGGAGGACCGAACACATTAATGTTGCAAAATTACGTGATGAGCTGTGGCTAGGGGTGAAAGGCTAAACAAATCTAGATATAGCTGGTTCTTCGCGAAATCTATTTAGGTAGGGCGTCATATAATTACCATTGGGGGTAGAGCACTGTCTAGGCTAGGGGGTCCAAAAGACTTACCAAACCTTAACAAACTCCAAATACCAATGAGTTCAATATGGCAGGCAGACAGCGGGTGATAAGGTCCGTTGTCGAAAGGGAAACAGCCCAGACCATCGTCTAAGGTCCCTAAGTTATCACTAAGTGGGAAAGGATGTGGAGAGACCAAAACAACCAGGAGGTTGGCTTAGAAGCAGCCATCCTTTAAAGAAAGCGTAATAGCTCACTGGTCTAATCAAGTCTTTCTGCGCCGAAAATGTAACGGGGCTAAAGTGATACACCGAAGACATGGATTTACTTAATTTATTAAGTAAGTGGTAGCGAAGCGTTGTGTAAGCCGATGAAGGTGAACCGTCAGGTTTGCTGGAGGTATCACAAGTGAGAATGCCGACATGAGTAACGATAAAAAGTGTGAGAAACACTTTCGCCGAAAATCCAAGGTTTCCTGCGTAAAGTTAATCTGCGTAGGGTTAGTCGAGACCTAAGGCGAGGCCGAAAGGCGTAGTCGATGGCAATCAGGTTAATATTCCTGAACCGAGTGGTGAGTGACGGAGTTTTCTAGTCCGTATCTTCTTATTGGATTGAAGGTGCGTACTGGTTGCTTCCAGGAAATAGCCCCACATTAGCTCGTACCAAAACCGACACAGGTGGATGGGTTGAGTATACCAAGGCGCTTGAGAGAACTATTCTGAAGGAACTAGGCAAAATGCATCCGTAACTTCGGGAGAAGGATGGCCAATCTAAGCGCAAGCTATGATTGGTGGCACAGAAACGGGGGTAGCGACTGTTTATCAAAAACACAGGGCTCTGCTAAATCATGAAGATGATGTATAGGGTCTGACGCCTGCCCGGTGCTGGAAGGTTAATTGATGGTGTGAGAGCACTTGATCGAAGCCCCAGTAAACGGCGGCCGTAACTATGACGGTCCTAAGGTAGCGAAATTCCTTGTCGGGTAAGTTCCGACCCGCACGAATGGCGTAACGACTTCCCCGCTGTCTCCAGAATAGACTCAGTGAAATTGAATTTGCCGTTAAGATGCGGTATTCCTGCGGTTAGACGGAAAGACCCCGTGCACCTTTACTATAACTTTACACTGAACTTAAAAATGCGATATGTAGCATAGGTGGGAGACTTTGAAGCTCAGGCGCTAGCTTGAGTGGAGTCACCAGTGAAATACCACCTTTTTCATTTTTAATTTCTAACTACAACGGCTCTATCGTCGTTTAGGACACTGTATGGTGGGTAGTTTGACTGGGGCGGTCGCCTCCCAAAGAGTAACGGAGGCGCGCAATGGTAGGCTCAGACTGGTCGGAAATCAGTTTTAGAGTGTAATGGCATAAGCCTGCCTGACTGTGAGACCCACAAGTCGAACAGAGACGAAAGTCGGTCATAGTGATCCGGTGGTCCCGTATGGAAGGGCCATCGCTCAACGAATAAAAGGTACGCCGGGGATAACAGGCTGATCTTGCCCAAGAGTTCATATCGACGGCAAGGTTTGGCACCTCGATGTCGGCTCATCACATCCTGGGGCTGAAGAAGGTCCCAAGGGTTCGGCTGTTCGCCGATTAAAGTGGTACGTGAGCTGGGTTCAGAACGTCGTGAGACAGTTTGGTCCCTATCTGCCGTGATTGTAGGAGAATTGAGAGGATTTGTCCTTAGTACGAGAGGACCGGGATGAACACACCTCCGGTGGACCTGTTGTCGCGCCAGCGGCAGTGCAGGGTAGCTATGTGTGGACGGG
>CAMCAW010000002.1 GCA_945872855.1 Rickettsia typhi
CTTCTTCTCACCGCGCAACATAATCCCCAACTCCTTCAACTGCCGCTCAGTCACCACTGCAGCGGGTGCGCCCATCATTAAATCTTGCGCTTTGCCATTCATTGGGAAGGGAATAACCTCGCGAATATTCGGCTCATCAGCCAAAAGCATGATAATGCGATCGATTCCGGGAGCAATTCCACCATGCGGAGGCGCGCCAAACTTGAACGCATTCAGCATTGCACCAAATTGTTTTTCCACCACTTCACGGCCATAACCCGCTATTTCAAAGGCTTTATACATAATCTCTGGCTTATGATTTCGAATCGCACCGCTCGATAATTCTACACCATTACAAACCACATCATATTGAAAAGCTTTAATCGTCAACGGATCTTGTGTTTGCAAGGCTTCAAGCCCACCTTGCGGCATTGAAAATGGATTATGCGAAAACTCAACTTTGCCATTAGTTTCATCCATTTCATACATTGGAAAATCGATAATCCAGCAGAATTTATAAACCGATTCATCAATTAATCCTAAATCTTGACCAAGTTTAATACGCACCAAACCCGCGAGTTTAGCGGCTTCGTGAACCTTTCCGCAAGAGAAGAAAACCGCATCGCCATTTTGCAAACCAGCGCTAACCTTAAGCGCCGCAAGCTTTTCTGGCGATAAAAATTTTGCAATCGGGCCTTTTCCTTCGCCATTTTCATCGATGATAATATAAGCCAAACCCTTGGCACCATTGGCTTGCGCGAATTCAATCATCTTATCGAAAAACGATCTCGGTTGCGCTGCGCATTTTGGCGCAGGAATCGCACGCACTGCAGCGCCCTGCTCTATTGCCTTCGCAAAAATCGAAAATTCTGAACCACGAAATACATCGGTCGCATCGGCTATTATCAATGGGTTGCGCAAGTCTGGCTTATCAATTCCATATTTCAAAATCGCGTCATCATAAGTGATATGCGGGAATTTTTGATCGATAACTTTCTTCACACCGAACTTTTCAAAAACCTTGCGAAGCACTGGCTCTATTGCCTCAAACACATCTTTCTGCTCAACAAAAGCCATTTCTAAATCTAACTGATAAAACTCAGGAGATCTGTCAGCTCTAAGATCTTCATCGCGAAAACATGGCGCAATTTGAAAATAACGGTTAAAACCAGACACCATCAAAAGCTGCTTGAACTGTTGTGGCGCTTGCGGCAAAGCGTAAAACTTTCCATGATGCAAACGCGAAGGAACCAAATAATCGCGCGCACCTTCTGGCGATGAAGCGGTAAGAATTGGCGTTTGAATTTCCAAAAATCCATCAGCATTCATAAGCTCGCGAATGTATGAAATTACACGGCTGCGAAGGATAATATTTTTGTGAGTTTTCTCACGACGCAAATCTAGAAAGCGATATTTTAAACGCAATTCTTCAGGATATTCGTTGCTATCATTGATTTGGAAAGGGATTTGCTCTGCCAAAGATTCTACTATTATTTCAGAAATTTGCAGTTCAATTTCACCAGTCGCAATATTTGCATTAACCGCTTCAGCCGCGCGGGCAGCCACTTCGCCAACAACAATAATCACCGATTCTAATTTAATCGAAGCAATTTCATCTAGATTTAGAGCTGAATTTTCTTGGTTAATCACCAATTGCGTAATTCCAAAATGATCGCGCAAATCGATAAAAATTAAACTGCCATGATCACGCTTAGAGTGAACAAAGCCAGCGAGTTTCACCTTTTGGCCAATGTGAGATTTGTTCAATTCTGAACAATTGTGAGTTCTATATTTATGCATGAAATTTAATAAACGTCGTAGGAGTTTGTCCCGCCATGATACATGCGGTTTTTACACACGCTGCATTTGGAAGTTTTGGCCATCAATAATTCAATTGCGCGCGGTTCTTTTAAGCAGATAAACCAGCCCACCAAGTGAATTCCCGGCAATAAAATTAAAAGATAAAAGAATTTTCCTGTGATAACGAAAGCCAGCAAAGACACGATACCATTGAGTGCAGCGAATGTATAACTAACGCCAAGCAACATTGGCGGCCTTGTTAAACCAAGGAATAGCGGGTTTGTTCCAACTGATCCAGACATAATTCGTTATGTTTTATTGACAATTAAGCTCTACACAGCCTAGAATAGGGCCTGCAAAAGTCAATCCTTAATTAAAATTTTGCCTCAAACAAGAACTAAAAATCAATAAATCCCATGTCTTTTCTAGCAAATAGTTTAAGCAATATCAAGCCATCTCCAACCATTGCAGTAGCCATGAAAGCCGCAGAATTAAAGGCTCAAGGCAAGGATATTATTTCACTTGGAATGGGCGAACCAGATTTTGACACGCCAGAAAACATCAAAGAAGCCGCTATTTCCGCCATCAAAAAAGGCGATACAAAATACACCGCGGTTGACGGCACCGCTGCGCTTAAAAAAGCGATTATCGCCAAATTTAAAAGAGAAAATAATCTCGAATATAAACCTTCTGAAATCACTGTTGGCACGGGCGCTAAGCAAGTTATTTATAATGCATTAATGGCCACTTTAAACGCGGGAGACGAGGTTTTGATTCAAGCGCCTTATTGGGTTTCTTATCCTGATATGGTTTTGTTAGCTGGCGGAACGCCCGTCATTGTTAGCTCTACGGCAGAAAATAATTTTAAAATTACGCCGCAAAACTTAGCAGCAAAAATTACACCGCAAACAAAATGGTTAATTTTGAATTCGCCTAGCAACCCTACGGGTGCTTGCTATTCTGCCGAGGATCTTCGCGCTTTGGCTGACATTCTCTTGCAACATCCGCATGTTTATATTTTGGCCGACGACATCTACGAACACTTGATTTTCGATGGCTTAAAGTTTGCTACAATCGCCGAAGTTGAACCACTTTTAAAAGCGCGCACCCTTGTGGTTAATGGCGTCTCTAAGGCCTACGCCATGACAGGTTGGCGCATTGGTTATGCTGGCGGGCCAGAAAATTTGATTAAGGCAATGTCGACAATCCAGTCGCAGAGCACTTCTAGCCCATCTTCAATTAGCCAAGCCGCAGCAGTAGAGGCTTTGAACGGCCCACAAGATTATATTACAAGCAGCCGAAAAGTTTTTGAACAGCGCCGCAACATGGTGGTATCAACGCTTAACGCCATTTCAGGAATTCATTGCAATGTGCCAAATGGCGCGTTTTATGTCTTCCCGTCTTGCACTGGCTTGTTTGGCAAAGTAACCGAGGCTGGCAAAAAAATTGAAAACGATAATGACTTCGCTGCTTATTTGCTAGAAGAAGCCCTTGTCGCTGTAGTTCCGGGAATCGCTTTTGGCGCTTTTGGGCATTTCAGAATTTCATATGCCGCATCGGAAGAATTTTTGCAAAATGCCATGCAGCGCATTGCCGATGCATGCAAAAAACTGAGATAATTTTTTTACGCCACACGAGTGGCGCCCCGCTTAGCGGGGATCTGAGTATTTTTTACGCCACACGAGTGGCGCCCCGCTTAGCGGGGATCCCCAGCCGAATCTGAGAAGATCGGTATTTTAATTGAGATTTGGCACAATGCTGTTAACAATCGATATCGGAAATACAAATATCGTTTTTGGCCTTTATAATCAAGGCCGCCTCGCCCATAAATGGCGCATGATTTCTGACACAAAAAAATCTGTCGATGATTACGCTATCGATATTATCGAGCTTTTTCTAACTCATAAAATTGATTGTTTAGAAGTTTCAGGCTGCATCATCGGATCAGTTGTGCCAAGGCTTAGCGAGATTATTAATGGCGCAGTAAAAAAATTCTTCAACGGAAAAATTTTTACAGTTGGCGAAAATGTTGAGCTGAGCATTGAAGTAAAACTAAAAAACAAAAACGAGGTCGGCGCCGACCGCCTAATCAACGCCATTGCTGCCCATCAAGAATTTGGCGGCAACTTGATTGTGATTGACTTTGGCACCGCAACAACCTTTGATGTTGTCGGTGAAAATGGCGAATATCTCGGCGGCGTAATCGCTCCCGGCATCAATCTATCGCTAAAAGCACTTCACGAAATGACCGCAAAATTGCCAAAAATTTCACTACATAAACAAAAAAACGTTATTGGCAAATCAACCATAGAAGCAATGAATTCGGGCGTTTACTTCGGTTATTTAAGCCTTGTTGAAGGCATGATTTCGCGCATCGAAAATGAATTAAACGCAAAAACAACGCAGATTATCACTGGCGGACTAGCAGAAATTTTTAAAGAAGAATTAAAAATTGAACAACATCGACCAGACCTTACCCTTGAAGGGTTAAAGCTGGTCTATGATCAACAAATATTATAGAAATTTTTCTATGATAAATTGGTGATTATATTGAAGAAAATAATCACTCAAAACCACGTTAAAAAATGGATTTAAATTTAAGAAAACACAAAGACGACTTACTCTTTCTAGCCCTGGGCGGCGCTAACGAAATTGGTATGAATGTCAATCTCTACCACCTTGATGGCAAATGGCTTATGGTTGATTTGGGCGTAGGATTCGCCAATAATGTTCCTGGTGTAGATATGCTCACGGCCGACATTTCTTTCATCAAAGCGCGCAAAAAAGATCTACTCGGAATTATCATCACGCACATTCACGAAGACCATATTGGCGCGGTTCAGTATCTATGGCAAGATCTTGAAGTTCCGGTTTATGCCTCACCTCTCGCAGCGAATTTTTTGCTCTCAAAATTGGCAGAATTTAAGTTGGATAAAAAAGTTGATATTCGCATTATCGGAGGCGAAAAAGAATTGCATCTAGACCCCTTCACCATTGAATTCATTGGCTTGACGCACTCTGTGCCAGAAATGAAAGCCTTGATGATCAAAACCAGAAAAGGCAATGTTTTGCACACAGGCGATTGGAAATTTGACCCGCAACCAGTTGTTGGCGATGCTTCTGAAAAAGAAAGAATTCGCGCTTATGGTGATCGCGGCGAAATTTTAGCAGTTGTCTGCGACTCTACAAACGCGCTAAGCGAAGGCCATTCGCGTTCTGAAGGCGAGCTTTATGAATCACTCAAAAAATTAATTTCTGGGCGCAAAGGATTGGTTGGCGTTACAACTTTCGCCTCCAACATTGCACGAATTCACACCGTTGCACGCATTGCCAAAGAGTGCGGCCGTAAGGTTGTGCTGGCTGGCTGGTCGCTGCATCGCATCTATGAAGTTGCGCGCAAAAGTGGTTATGTATTTGACGATGTCGATTTTATTTCTGATCGCGAAATTAAATTTTTCTCAAAAAATGAAATCCTGATTTTATCGACAGGATGCCAAGGCGAGCCACTCGCGGCCACTAAAAAAATCGCCACTGATGTTCACCCAACAATTCGTTTTACCAAAGGCGACTTGATGATTTTCTCTTCAAAAATTATCCCCGGAAATGAGAAAAAAATCTTCGAACTCTTTGACGCTCTAGCGAAGAAACAGATTGATGTATTAACCGAAAAAGATCATTTTGTCCATGTTTCGGGCCACCCTTCGCAAGATGAATTGACCGAAATGTATCAATTGGCGCGACCAAAAATCGCAATTCCTGTGCATGGCGAATTCATTCACACCAAAACCCATGGAGACTTAGCCCGCGAGGTTGGAGTGCCTCATGTGCTTCAGGTTGAAAATGGCATGGTGGTAAAAATTTGCAACGATAAACCGGGTGAAAATTCTGGCTCTGTTGGCTTTGTAAAATCTGGTTATTTTGGCGTTGATGGTCGCCAGTTGATCGACATTAGCGGCAATATTATTAAAGAGCGTCGCAAGCTGCAGCTTGGCGGCATCGTGATGGTTTCATTAACCGTGAATGACGCACTTGAATTAGTTACGAAGCCTCGAATTATCTGCGTTGGATCTTACGATCTTCACGCCGATTATGAAGGCGAAATGGAAATTCATCACGAAATCAAGGCGCTACTAAAGGGCAAGGCGCGCGAGATTGGCGTGAATAGTGGGATTGGATTTAAATTTTTGCAGAAGAAAAAACATAATAAAAGATTGCGCGAAACTAAAATTTTGAGCGATATTGAGAAGAATTTGCGCTCGCGGATTTTGAAAATTTTTGAAGATTTTATGGGGAAGAGGCCAGCTCTTGAGGTTGTTATTCACTTGGTGGACTAGAGTCTTCGCCTGCTCGAGTTTATGGAAAACTCAAACTTGTTAAATACTCACTAAAATTTGAACCACTAAATTTATAGAGGGAAGAAAAATACGAATTATGTCAGTAAAGCCAGAATATAAAATTATTGCAGATCACTTGCGTTCGTCATGCTTTATCATCGCCGATGGCGCACTTCCGAGCAATGAAGGGCGCGGTTATGTGTTGCGTCGAATCATGCGTCGTGCAATGCGCCAACTCCACAAACTTGGCGCGCGCGAAGCTTCGATGTACAAATTTGTTGATGCGTTAATTGAAGAGATGGGCGTTGCCTATCCAGAGCTGGTGCGGGCTCGCGAGGTTATTATTGAAGTATTGAAGAATGAGGAAGAGAAATTTCGCGAGACGCTGGAGAAGGGTTTGAAGATTTTGGAGGAAGAGATTGAAAAATTAAACACCATGAATCCTCAAGATTATGCTAGATATTTTATGGAAAATATCAAACAAGCTTGCTCGAATGAAAAAATTATATCTGGAAAAACTGCCTTTAAACTTTACGACACTTACGGTTTTCCACCAGATTTAACGGCTGATATTTTAAAAGAAAAAGGAATGCGTTATGATGATATTGCATTTTATCAAGAAATGGAAACGCAGCGCGAGCGCGCCAGAGCTAACTGGAAAGGCAGTGGCGAAGAAAAAGAAGACACACATTTTTTAGAATTAAAAGATAAATTTGGCGCAACAAAGTTTTTGGGTTACGAAACTTTGCGCACAAAAGCAAAAATTATTGCGATCACTTCAAATGCCGCTGGAGACAATAGCGGCATAGTTCTAGACCAAACTCCATTTTACGCAACTTCTGGTGGACAACGCGGCGATGATGGAAAAATTTTTCTTGCCGAAAAAAATAACTCCAATGCCGCAGAAGCCAGCACTATCAAAGATTCCAACCACTTTGCAGACCAAACAAAATTCGCCGAAATTTCTGAAACAAAAAAATTCGGCGGCAGTTTTTTTGTGCATTTTGTAAATGCTGCTGATAAAAATTATCAGTTCAAAATTGGCGATGAAGTTATTGCAGAAGTAAATTCTAAAACACGCCAAAACCGCGCCAGAAACCACTCGGCAACACATTTAATGCATAAGGCTTTGAAGGAAGTTTTGGGAAATTCAATCTCGCAAAAAGGCTCGAATGTCGATGCAGAATATTTTACTTTCGACTTCAATTTTAATCGCGCGATGACGCCTGAAGAAAAAACGAAAGTTGAGAGTTTGGTAAACGAATATATCCAGAAAAATTCTGCCGTAAAAACAGAAGTGATGACTCTCGAGAAAGCCCGCGAGAGTGGAGCCGAAGCACTATTTGGTGAAAAATATGATGCCGATGTGCGCGTTGTATCAATGTCGCCATCTGTTGAGCTATGCGGCGGCACGCATGTTAAAAATACTGGAGATGTTGAAGATTTTAAACTTGTTTCAGAAAATGGTATAGCCGCTGGAATTAGGCGCATCACGGCTGCAACTGGATTTGCTGCTGTTGCAGAATATAACAAACAAGAAAGCGAAAAAGCTGCAGAAGAAATTCGCAAACAAGAATTAAAGGCGAAAGAAAAAGAAGTGGAGAAATTAAAAAAACAAAATTTACTCGCAGATCTTAGCAAATTAAAATCAGAAAATATTGGCGATATCAAATTGCTACAACATGTTTTCGATGATCTCGAAGCAAAAGATCTACGCGAAATAACCACTGAAATCAAGGCTCGCAAAGATTTTCGTGAATCACATATTTTTATTTTCTTCGCCACTAAAGAAGAAAAAATTTCTGTCTGCGTTGCAATTAGCAATGATTTGCTTGATAAATTTGATGCAACAAAGTTAATTACGCCAGCGGTTGAGGCTATTGGCGGTAAAGGCGGTGGCGGAAAAAAAGATTTAGCAATGGGTGGTGGAGTTAATAAAGACAACACTGCACAGGCAATTGAGGCAATAAAAAAAATCATCGCCTAAATAATTTTAAAAAGCCACCCGCACCACAAAATTTAATTTTTTCAAAAACAAGAAATGAAAAAAAAATATTTCGGCACTGATGGCATTCGCGGCACAGCAAATAAATTTCCTATGACCGCCGAAATTGCCCTCAAAACCGGCATGGCTGTAGGCGCCAAGTTCACCGACGGAGATCACAAACATCGTGTAGTAATAGGAAAAGACACCAGATTATCTGGCTATGTAATCGAGCCTGCACTTACTGCTGGCTTGGCCGCGGTCGGCATGGATGTCTTTCTTGTTGGCCCCGTTCCAACCCCAGCGGTATCAATGCTGACGCGCTCTCTTCGCGCCGACATCGGCATCATGATTTCTGCTTCCCACAACCCATATCACGATAATGGCATCAAAATTTTTGACAGCCAAGGCAATAAATTAAGCGACTCACTTGAACTTGAAATTGAGCAATTAATCGAAGGTGATATCACAAAATATCTCGCCACGCCAGAAAATTTAGGACGCGTGAAGCGCCTAGATGACGGGCGCGAACGCTATGTTGAATTTGTAAAAAACTCCTTTCCAAAAGATAAAAGCTTAACGGGAATAAAAGTTGTAATCGATTGCGCGAATGGCGCGGCCTATGCGATTGCGCCAAAAATTCTGTGGGAATTAGGCGCTGAAGTTATCGCAATTGGCGTCGAGCCAAACGGTTTTAACATTAATGAAAAATGCGGTTCAACCAAGCCAGAAGCTCTTCGCGCCAAAGTTCTTGCCGAAAAAGCCGATATCGGAATTGCACTTGATGGCGATGCAGATCGACTTCTAATCATCGATGAAAATGGTCAAGATATTGACGGCGATAAATTAATCGCGCTGATCGCCGAAAAATTACACAATGAAGGCAAGTTAAAAAAAGACACGGTGGTAATTACACAAATGTCGAATTTGGCGCTTGAAAATCATTTGAGCTATATGGGCATCGGCACTAGGCGCGTCAACGTTGGCGACCGCTATGTTTTGGAAGAGATAAAAAAAGGTGGCTATAATTTTGGCGGCGAACAATCTGGCCATATTGTGTTAACCGATTATTCTACTACTGGCGATGGGCTGGTAGCAGCCTTGCAAGTCTTGTCTCTGTTGGTTTCGCAGGATAAGAAAGTTAGCGAATTATTTAATCTTTATAAACCAGCGCCGCAAATTTTGAAGAATTTGAAATTAGCGGGAGCGTCTAATCCATTGGACTCGCAAGATGTGCAAGATTTTATTGCAGAAAAACAGAAATTATTGGGAAAGAAAGGGAGAGTTTTGGTGCGCAAGTCTGGAACAGAAAACCTTGTGCGCGTAATGGCAGAAGGCGAAGATGGGGCAATGATTGAAAAAATTGTCGATGAGATTATCGCTAAGATCGCAGCTTAATTTTTAACATCTTTTCTGAGCCATAACATCAAACTTCCCGCAGCCACCGAAACCATTGATCCTAGCAATACTCCAATTTTTACCTTATCCAACAAATCATCTTGTGCAAAAGCTAAATTGCCAACGAACAAACTCATTGTGAAGCCAATGCCAGTAAGGACTGCGAGGCAATAGAATTCTATCCAACTGCTATCGCGCGGCAATTTGCATAGGCCTAATTTTATTGCCACAAAACTAAATAACATTACACCAATTTGTTTGCCAAAAAATAATCCGCATGCAACTCCAAGCACTAGCGGGTCTTGCATGATCTCACTAGATAAATTTGAAATCTTTACACCAGTATTAGCAAAAGCGAAGAGTGGCAAAATGGCAAAATTCACCATTGGTGCCAAAGTGAGCGCAAGATTTTTTAGTGGAAAATGATTTTTTGTTTTTAAGGGAATAAACATCGCCAAGATTACTCCTGCAACGCTCGGATGGATTCCTGATTTTAGGATACAGAACCACAATAAAAAGCCTCCCAACGCATATAAAAATATTGATTGCGATTCTTTGCGACCAAGAAAAGCCAAGAAACACATCGTCAAACCAGCGGCAGCTAAATAAATTGCTTGCAATTCTTCAGTATAAAAAATAGCAATAATTAAAATTGCGATAAGGTCGTCAACCACCGCCAGAGTAATGAGGAAGACCTTCGCGGCGTGAGAAATTTTTTTGTCGAAAGCCTTGATGACAACATAAGTAAATACAATATCAGTGGCAGTAGGAATTGCAAAACCACGAAAATTCTCTGCGTGATGCGAATTTATCAGCAAAAATATTATAGCCGGAAAAATTGTGCCCCCAACAGCGCCAAAGATCGGCAGCATTATTCTTGTTTTACTAGATAAATCTCCCACCAAAATTTCTCGCTTCAATTCCAAACCCACAAGCAGAAAAAAAACTGCCATTAAAAAATCGTTGATGAAAAGATTGGGAGAAATTTCTGCGCTAAAATTCCAAGAATTTATTTGCAACAAAGATGTATTATTGAAAAATTCATGATAAAAATTACCTAGGCTAGAATTAGCTACCGCAAGGGCAGACAACATTGCAAGCAACAAAAAAACTTCTGAAGAAGCTTTGATATTAAATAAATTTTTGACGGTTTTTTTTATCATCTGTTAAAATCTAAAATCTTCACCTAGATAAACTCGCTTCACTTCTTGATTGTTAATCACTTCATCTTTTGAACCAGAAGTTAAAATTTTTCCATCATAAACAATATAGGCGTGATCCACTATTGACAAGGTTTCGCGCACATTATGATCGGTGATTAAAACGCCGATATTGCGATCTTTTAAATGCATCACCATGTTGCGAATGTCATTTACTGCGATTGGATCTACGCCTGCAAAAGGCTCGTCAAACAGAACAAATAAAGGGCTGGTCGCCAATGTGCGCGCAATTTCAACGCGACGACGCTCGCCGCCAGAAAGCGCTAAAGCGTGAGATTTTCTGATATGTTCAATCGAAAATTCTTTGAGCAAAGATTCAAGTTTTTCCTTTCGCTTAGACTCGCTAGGCTCAACAATCTCTAGCACCGAATAGATATTCTCCTCAACAGTCATGCCACGAAAAATTGAAGCTTCTTGCGGCAAATAACCAATGCCCAAGCGGGCTCGTTGATACATTGGCATTTTAGTAATTTCTAGATCATCGATAAAAATATTGCCCGAAGTTGCACCAACAAGCCCTACAATCATATAGAAGCAAGTGGTTTTGCCTGCGCCATTTGGGCCCAACAAACCAACCACTTCGCCTTGCTTAATTTTAAGGCTAACATCGCGCACCACTAGCCTTTTACCGTATTGCTTGCTGAGATTTTTAACGCTTAAAATTTTACTCATCGTTATTTTCTTTTTTTATTTTCTGCGGCTTTTTCTTTTTATTGCCGTTTTTTAAATCATCATTACTAATCACAAAAACCACTCTTTTATCACCACTTATGCGCTCTTCTTTTTTATTGCCGACAAAATTTCCTTTTTGTGTTTTTAAATTATAAATAAATTTATCACCATGACCAATTGAGCTGCCATTATTAACCACAACATTATTTTCTAAAACAAAAATATCTTCCTGCGGATCATAATAGCCCGAATCACCAGCAGCAACCATATCGGCGCTAAAAATTTTAACATCTTTTTTTGCTTCGATTTTTTTAATGTTAGATTCATTGCCCTGTTTTAACTCTTTTTCTGCGCCATTAAAACTTTTCATTTCTGAATTTTTGCTATCTTCATAAAAAACCAGCATACGCTCTGAAATCATGCTATCAGGGCCTTTTTTGACTACTACATGGCCGATAAATTCCATCAGCTGGGATTTTCTCTTGATGTCGATTATGTCTGAGGTTATTCTGGTTGGAGGCTCTTTCTTGGCGCGGCTATTCTCCGCGCTTGAGGCAGCAAAAGCTATTTTAGAAAAAAGCAAAAATATCACGCTCGCAATTAAAACAAAATTTGTGCAATTCATGAAAAATTTTCTTATAATAACTATTTTCTTTTTTGGATTTGTTTTTCTTTTGCCAAAAGCCTTCGCCAAAGACAGCGCGCAGTTTAATCGCGATCTCAAAAACTACAATGTTAAGTTACAAATTTTTGCCGATCAAAAAAAGATCACCGAATTTTCTGTAGCCCTTGCCAATAGCGATTCTGTGCGAGAATATGGATTGATGAATCTTGAAAAACTAAATCAAAAATATGGCATGCTTTTTGTTTTTGATCGTAGTCAAATTATAAATATGTGGATGAAAAATACGTTGATTAAACTCGACATGATTTTTATTGATGACAATAATGTGATAGCCCATATTGCAGAAGACGTCAAGCCACTTTCTCTTGCGATTATTTCATCGCAAAAAATGGTAAAAAAAGTTTTAGAAATTAATGGTGGATTAGCTAAGAAATTCGGCATTAAAAACGGACAAAAAATTGTTTATGAAAATTTTTGAAGTAAAAGAAAAATTATCGCCAAAGCTGGCAGGATCAGAGAAATCAAGCTTTTACAAGTTTTTAACTGCTGCAAAAAAAACCAATCCTAACATTGTTAAGCAAGTTGAAAAAATTATTGCGACAACAAAAAAAGATGGCGATAAGGCTTTAATTAATTACAGCAATCAGTTCGACAATACGCAGTTCTCTAAGGCGCAAGACTTTGTTGCTAGTAAAAAAGAAATTGATGCGGCGATAAAAAATATCGCGCCAAAAACTCTTACAGCCTTGAAAATGGCCTATGCGCGCATTATGGCCTATCATAAAAAACAGCTTCCTAAAGATTTTTTATATACAGATAAAGCGGGCGTAACCCTTGGAAACAGCTGGCGCGCCATTGAATCAATCGGGGTTTATGCGCCGGGTGGAACAGCTTCTTATCCAAGCTCAGTTTTAATGTCGGCAGTGCCTGCGATTGCTGCGGGAGTAAGCAAGATCAAGCTTTGCGCTCCATCAGAATCTGGCAAATTAAATGATGCGGTTTTAGTCGCAGCACATATTTGCGGCATTAAAGAAATTTATAAAATCGGCGGCGCACAAGCAATTGCAGCGCTTGCTCATGGCACTAAAACAATCGCAAAAGTTGATAAAATTGTTGGCCCCGGAAATTCTTATGTAGCCACTGCAAAAAAGATTTTATATGGCGAAGTAGGAATTGACATGATCGCTGGCCCCACCGATATAACTATAATTTGCGACAATGACAATAACCCCACTTGGATCGCTGCCGACGCGCTTTCGCAGCTTGAACATGGGCCCGATTCTAAAGCCTTTATCATCACTAATGATAAACAATTTGCGCAAAAAATTATCGCTGAAATCAATAATTTAAAAACCGCATTGCCGCGCAAAAATATCATTGAAAATTCTCTAAAAAACAGCGCTATTTTTGTTATTAAAGATCTAGCGCAAAGTTTTCATTTAAGCAACTTCATCGCCCCTGAACATTTAGAAATTTCTTGCAAAAATGCGCATAATTTTTTACCAAAAATAAATAATGCCGGAGCGGTTTTTTTAGGAAAATATTCTCCCGAAAGCATTGGCGATTATATTGCTGGGCCCAGTCATACTCTGCCTACAGAAGGCACATCAAGATTTGCCAGTGGGCTTTCTGTTTACGATTTTCTCAAAAGAATTTCGTTAATTTCATGCGATAAAAAATCTTTTGCAAAACTGGCCAAAAGCGCTTCTACATTAGCCGCGTGCGAGGGTTTACTGGCTCATAAATTAAGTATTGATATTAGAAAATGATAAAAAATCTCACCAAATTCATCGCTATTTCTCTGATTGCTTTTGCTGTTTTTTCCTGCGCAAAAAAAGAGGAGACGCCTACGGGCGAAAACCTCTACGTAAAAGCAAAAAAACTTTTAGATGACAGAAATTATGCCGAAGCCGCAAAAGAATTTGAAAAAATTGACGATGATTTTCCTTTTTCAAAATGGGCCGCGAAGTCTCAAAGCATGGCCGTTTACGCCTTTTTTAAAAATAAAGATTACGCCGATGTTATTCGTGTTGTCGATGATTTTATCCGCATAAATCCAAGCAGCGAAACCATTCCTTACATGTATTATATGAAAGCTCTCAGCTTTTATGAACAGATCCCCGAGATTACTCGGGCGCAGGACAACACCAGATCGGCCTCTGCAACTTTTCGTGAATTAATTGCCCGTTTTCCTAATAGCGATTATGCTTTTGATGCGCGCGACAAATTAATTTTTGTTGATGAACATTTAGCGGGAGCCAAGATGGCTGTAGGGCGCTATCAAGTTTCGCAAGAAAATTATGTTGGCGCATTAAAAAATTTTCATGAAGTTGCGCAGCGCTACAGCTTCAGTAATCAAGGCCCCGAGGCCTATTATCGCCTGTTTGAAATTTATCATAAAATTGGCTTGAAAGATGAGGCGAAGAAAATGCGCAACCAGCTTAAATCAAGGTTTCCCAATAATTCATGGGCGATTCTAGCGCAAAAAATAGATTTTTAGAACTGAATAAAATTTAGCACCAAGATTTCTCTAAAAATATTCTTAATAAAAATGAATATAAAACATGGCTCAAAACATATTTGGCTTCCTTATACACAAATGCAAAATCACCTGCCTCAGCTTGATGTTGTAAGCGCTAAAGGCAGCAAGATTTTTCTGCGCGATGGCCGCACTTTGATTGATGGCGTTGCATCTTGGTGGTCTGCGGCGCATGGCTATAATCACCCTCACCTTATCAAAGCCCTTGTTAAACAAGCCAAAATTTTACCCCATATTATGCTGGCTGGTTTTGCGAATGACGAAACCTACAAACTCGCTTGGCGCTTGGCTAAACTCACTAAATTAGATCACGTATTTTTCTCCGATTCCGGCTCTACCGCAATTGAAGTTGCGATGAAAATTTGCTGGCAATATAACATAAATTTAAAGCAGCCAAAAAAAATAAAATTCATTTCCTTCAAAAACTCTTATCACGGTGACACTACAGGCGCAATGTCTCTCGCCGATTTATCCGATGGCATGCATCAAAAATTTTCTAAAATTTTGCTACAAAATTTCAGCTTAGATTTGCCACAAAATAAAAATGATCTCGATAAATTTGAAAATTTCGTCAAAAAAAATCACCACGAAATTGCGGGAGTTTTTATGGAGCCAATGGTTCAGTGCGCTGGCGGCATGAAATTTCACTCACCAGAAATTCTAAAAGAAATTTTTACCATTACCAAAAAATATAATTTACTTTTCATCGCCGACGAATGTGCAGTTGGATTTTATCGCACCGGCAAAAAATTTGCTTGCGACCACACCTCCATCAAGCCAGATATAATGGTGCTTGGCAAGGCCCTAACAGGCGGCTGCATAACTCTAGCCGCAACAATTGTTAGCGAAAAAATCTTCGAATCTTTCTTGGGAGATTCACCAAATAACGCACTAATGCATGGCCCAACTTTTATGGGCAATCCTCTCGCAGCAGCCGCCGCCAATGCTTCACTCGATTTATTTGAGAAAAGTGATTACGCAAAAAAAGCCAAAAAAATAGAAGGATTTCTAACCAAAGAACTAGAAAAATATCGCAGCTATAAAAATATTAAAGACGTCAGAGCTCTTGGCGCTCTAGGCGTTATCGAAACCGATCTCGAATGGAAAGATATGATGAATTTGCGCAAAAAATTTATCGCACAAAATGTTTTTCTGCGCCCCTTCGCCGGAGTAATTTACATAATGCCTTCACTAAATATCAAAAACACAGAACTAAAAATCATCACCAACGCAATCAGCAAAGTTCTATCAAAAACTTAATACCTCACTTCAAAACAAAATTAAAAAGGGGCGAAGAAAGAAAAAGCCACCTCCCCGATATACTTCGAACCGAGTTCGGCGCGCCGCTGTCTGAGGGGCGAAGTATGTCGGGGAGGTGGCTTTTTCGAGGACAAGATCTAAAAGATCGCAAGGGGCATTGATTGCAAGCGTTTCAAAATCCGCCTCAACCAAAAATCAAGCTTAGAAAACAATCAACCACCAAGATAAAACCCCTCAATCACATCCTTAAATTTTTCCTCCAACACCCCCCTCTTCAACTTCATCGATGGCGTAATCTCACCACCCGCAACCGATATTGGCCGCTCAATTATCGCAAATTTCTGAATTTTTTCAGCATGATCAAAATCTGAGTTAAGCCTTTCTACCACCAACTTCACAACTTCTTGCAAAATTTGAGACTGCAAAAATTCTACATCATCACCAAAAAATCCAAATTTTGTTTTAAATTTTTGCAAGTGATCAAAATCAGGAAAGAGTAGGACAGAAACGAATTTACGACCTTCTGCAATAATAATCGCGCCCAGCAAAAATCCTAATTCTTGCACTAATTTTTGCTCAATCGGAATTGGCCTTACATACTTGCCATTAGCGGTTTTGAAGAGCTCTTTTTTGCGTCCAGTTATTTTCACAAAACCTTGCGCATCAATCTGCGCTAAATCTCCAGTTTGAAACCAACCATCAACAATTGCAGCAGCGGTTTTTTCGCTGTCATTATGGTATCCGCGCATAATATTTGGGCCACGCGCAAGCAGCTCACCATCTGGCGCTAGGCGCAATTCAACATTCGGAAAAGCCTTGCCAATTGTAGAAAATTTATGCGCCTGCTTGTAGTTTACCGCCAATACTGGCGAGCTTTCTGTAAGCCCATAGCCACAATATAAATTGACCCCAATGTTACTATAAAATCGCTCCATATCCTCTGATAGCGCGGCTCCACCACATATCAACATACGCATTTTATTTCCAAGTGCAGCACGAAATTTTCTATAAACCAATAAATCAAAAATTTTATCGATAAATTCAACGGGACCTACATCCTTTGTTAGAGCGCGTTGCAAGGCTTTCTGCCCTAAAAATTTTTTGATAAAATTTGCACCATCTACACCATCTTTAATTTTTATAAAAACCTTTTCAAGCACTCGCGGCACTACTGTCATAAGGGTTGGATTTACTTCGCGCAAAAAACTTCCGACACTTTTTACGTCATCAACAAAATAAATTTCGATATTTTGCGTGATGTAAAATGACATAACCATACGCTCAAAAATATGCGCCAAAGGCAGGAATGATAAGGCTCTATCGTCTATATCATCAAGTGGAAAAAGCTGCTTCGTTGCCTCGATTTGCGAAACCAAATTAGCATGAGTTAGCTCAACACCTTTTGGCTTTCCCGTGCTACCCGAAGTATAAATTATTGTCGCTAAATCTTGCGGCTGTGCAATTTTTGCCAATTCTACAACATCATATTTTTTTGCCTCAGCAGCCTTTTTACCCAGAGAAATCAAGGCCTCAAAGCCTATCGTATTTTCTGCCACAAAATTATAAGAAATAATTTTTGCTGAAATATTTTTTAGCTGCGCCACATTTTTTTTATCAGTAAAAATATAACTTGCGGCAGAATCTTCTAATTCATAAAGCAAGTTTTCTTCTGCAATATCTTGAAAAATTGGAACACTCACTCCGCCCGCTAGAATCGTGCCATAATCGGCTATTAACCATAGTGGATTTTGATAGGAAAAAATTGCTACAGTTTGATTTTTTTGCAGGCCCAACTCTTTTAATCCACAGGCAAAATGAAAAGATTTTTCAAGGAATTCTTGATTAGAAAAAGCGCGCCATTCATCATTTTCTTTAAAGTTTAAAAGGCGAGGATTGCTGATTTTAGAGGCCTGCTGAAGGATTAATTCGCTTAGGGTTGAGAAGTTTTTCATGCCTGAATAGTATCTGAGAAATCTTGAATCACATTAAAAAAGCTTGGATTAATTTATAAGTTAACCCAAGCAAAAGCCTAGAACAACCTTGAAACCAAGCGCCATAATAATGAAAGCTTTTGGTTTATAACCTCGTGATCACGAATATATTCGCGCAAAAATATATCGACATTTCCTAGTTTAGCGAAATATAGGCAGATGATTATTAAAAACATCATGGCGAAATAATTGCTGAGACTATCGATGAATCGCGGCTTGACGACCTCGTCTAAAATTTCGATATTTTGCACGTTGGCCATTCTTTTTTGCGTTTGCGGGTGGGTAGAAAAAAGCGTAAAATATCCCGATTCTCCTAAAAAAGACAAAGCGAAGGCCATGTTTTTTCCGCCAAAGGCCTCGCCAGATTGGCGGTCGCAACGATATTCAATCGAGCGCGAAACGAAGCGGCGCAAGAACTCGTAGAGATTAAAAACGATAAAACGATTGAAAGCGTTCAATACAAAGTTAAGTATGATGTAAACATTAATCATTAAATTTGCCGAGAGACGCCCACCAAACGGCATCATTGCTACAGCGCGCGCGGCAAAATTGAAAATAATGTTGAGAAAATGCGAAACAAAATTGGTGATTTTTTGGTTCGCCATGATCAAAAAAGTTGGCAGAAAATCTTTGTTTACAAGGTGCGACATCTCATGTCCCATAATGCTGCGCAGGGCATATAGAAATTCTTTGGGATCGTTACTGCCCGCTAAATAGTGATCGATGATTCCGCTGGTTAAAACTATGGCTTTGCCACCAAGGCTGCTAACCGCGAAGGCATTGATTTCATCTGATTGCTTGATGTAAAGTTTTACCGATTTTTCACCAAATTTATCTTTTACTTCTTCAAAAATTTTGCTGAGAAAATCGTAATCTTTGATTTTTTCATAACGCTGGCAACCTTTGAGGGAGGCGCGCATGGCGAATCCGAAGAGAAAATCTAGCACGAAATAAACTAACATCAAAAAACTCACCACGAATAGCAAAACAAAAACAGCGATTTTGATTTTTGCCATCATGTCTGGCGTGATTGTGAGTGTGGAGGTGTGGCGATCTACGAATGGCACAAGCAGCGCCACTAAAGGCGAGGCCAGAATTGCCACGTTAAAAATGGTGACAACATAAACTAAAACGAGATTTATTGGCTTAGCAAACATTTGCGAGATTTAAATTTTAAATTACAAATTTTGAATTATAATAACTTCATTCAATTAACAACTCGATAATAATTATGCGTATTGTTCAAGTCAAAAATATTGCGATTGCCAATAATCTTCCATTCACTTTAATTGCTGGGCCTTGCCAGATTGAAACGCGCGACCATTCATTAATGATGGCTAGCAGCATTAAAAGAATCTGCGACAAACTCGGAATTAACTTCATCTATAAATCGTCTTTCGATAAAGCAAACCGCTCTTCAATTGAAGGCAAGCGCGGCATTGGCCTTGAAAATTCTTTCGAAATTTTTGCAGAAGTGAAGAAAGAATTTGACTGCCCAGTGCTTACCGATGTCCATTCGGCTGAACAATGCGCTGTGTTGGCAGAGCATGTCGATATTTTACAAATTCCCGCTTTTTTATGTCGTCAAACCGATATGTTGGAAGCTGCAGCTAAAACTGGAAAAGTGATCAACATTAAAAAAGGCCAATTTTTAGCACCTTGGGACGCGGCGAATATCGTCAAAAAAATGGATTATTTCGGCAATAAAAATGTGCTACTAACTGAACGCGGCGTTAGCTTCGGCTACAACACGCTAATTTCCGATATGCGCAGCTTGCCAATTATGGCAAAAACTGGCTGCCCCGTGGTTTTTGATGCAACGCATTCAGTGCAACAACCCGGTGGCCTTGGCGGCGCTAGTGGCGGACAACGCGAATTTGTCGAAACTTTAGCCAGCGCGGCAATTGCGGTTGGGGTGGCTGCAGTGTTTATGGAAGTCCATGAAGATCCAGATAACGCTCCATCAGATGGCCCTTGCATGGTGCGCCTTGATGGGCTTGAGAAGTTATTGACCAAGCTGAAGAAATTCGACGAGATTGCGAAATCGGCGTAAATAAACTAGTAACCCGCGCTATCTCCTAGAAGCAGTGGTAGCTTGGCGCCCTTGATTTACAAGGTTCTCGCCCTTTGGGTTTTTAGGATCAAAAGACGGCTTATTGCCACTACCAGCCTCTGAACTTTTACTTGACTTAGCGCCTTTATTGGACACTGAATAAATAACCTCTTCTACCACTCCAGCTTCTACCACTCTAGCGCTTTTCATTGCTTCAGAATTTGTATTTTCCAATGATACCTTTTTTACTGGAGCCCTGTAAATTGGCCCATCTTCTTGAGGCGCTGCATAAATCTTCTCCTGAAGCTTAGCAGTTGGACGGATTTCGTATATAGGATCTTTTTGATTCGGATTATTGCGATATTTGTCTATAGTTTCGTAGACATGATTAGCGCTCTCTGACTCTTTCTTAGGCTGCTTATTGTGGTATTTGTCTATAGTTTCGTAGGTGTGATTAAGGCTCTCTTTCTTAGAATTATTTGGCGCCGCATACGGCCTCTCATCTTGCCACAATGTTTCATAGATTGACTTGCCCTGCTCCCTGAGCAATTGACCTTGCATCTCTATCGCCCTATCTGATTTTTCTGGTCTTGACGGAGATATTTCTGCTTGCATCTTTTTTGCTTCTGGCGATTTTTCTGGTCTTGACGGAGCTGGCCTAGATAGGTGACTGTAGATTCCCGGCTTCTCAACTGGAGCATTTTTTTTGGGCGTTAAGCGATCATAAAGATTCCCTGATTTTACTTCTTGTGCCATAATAAAAAATTTGAAATTGTAAATTAAATACCACCATAAATCCCACTAACGAAAAGCGCAAACCCTCTCGCAGCAATTGCTATAAATCGCTACAGCACCATAGCAAAATTGCCTTTTGCACATGCAAACGATTCTCGGCCTCATCAAAAATAATCGATTGTTTTGAATCTATAACATCGGCCGTAACCTCATAGCCACGATAGGCTGGCAAGCAATGAGTGAAGATTGCATTTTTATTAGCCAGCCTCATCAAGCCTTGATTTATCTGATACGGCATTAATTTTTTGAGTTTTTTATCACGCAGTTTTGCATCTTCTGCACTAGCATCACCCATAGAAAACCAAGTGTCCGCAATCAGCACATCAGCGCCATTAGCGGCTTCTTTAGCATCAGAAAAATATTTAATTTTGGCGCCAAGTTTTTGCGCTTCCTTAATTTCGATATTGCAGAAATCATATTCTTTTGGCATGGCAATTCTTAGTTCGTAATCGAAAGCTAGAGCCGCATGAATGTAGGAGTTAAGCACGTTATTCGCATCGCCAAACCACGCAAGTTTTTTCCCCTTTACACTACCAAGATGCTCTTCAATTGCCATAATGCTCGCCATAATTTGGCATGGATGACTATAATCTGAAAGGGCGTTAATCACTGGCACTGTAGCGTTAGCAGCCAATTCAAGAATTGTTTGATGTGAATTAGAGCGAATCATAATTGCGTCAACAAAGCGCGATAAAACTTTGGCGGTATCGGCGATTGTCTCACCTTTGCCAAGTTGCATATCTTTTTGATTCATCACAATAGCGTGGCCGCCCAACTGGTTCATGCCCACTTCGAAAGAAACGCGAGTGCGCGTTGAAGTTTTTTCAAAAATCATTGCCAAATTTTTACCACTTAATTTAGCATTAGATTTTCTCGCTTTTAATTTTTTAGCGAGAACAAGAATCTGTTGTAATTCTTTTTTGTTGATCTGGTTTAGATCAATGAAATGAGGCATTTACAAGGAAATTAGCGTTAGTAAAATGACATCATAAAAGTTAAGAAGATTAATTCGCAAGTATTTATTACATTTTTTAAATGAGAAAAATCTTTATCACAACTGGCGGAACTGGTGGACACATCATTCCAGCGCGCTGCTTGGCCGCTGAATTAGCCAAAGAAAACATCGCAGCATTTCTGTTGGCCGATACAAAATATCGCGGATATATCAAGGCGGAAGACTCGTTTAAATCAATTATAATAAGCTCATCACAATTAGTGAAATCGCCGCTTCCCATGATTATAGCAGCATATAAAATTTCTCTCGGCTTTGTGCAATCTCTATATTATTTTTTGCGCCATCGCCCGCAATATGTTGTGGCGTTTGGAGGCTATGCCACCTTTCCTATACTGCTTGTAGCCTGCATCACCAAAACTAAAATTATTTTGCACGAACAAAATGCTCATTTGGGCAAAGTCAACAGGCTCTTCGCTTCGCGCGCTTATAAAATTGCGCTAACTTTTTCTGAAACTTCAGGAATTAAGAATGAAGATGCCACAAAGCTAGTGGTAACGGGCAATCCCGTGCGCGATGAAATTTTACAACTGCATGACAAAGAATATAAAATGCCCGCAAAACTTGAATTGCCTAAGCGCGACAAAATGGGCTATGATGTAATTCTCGCTTCTGAATTAACCGATTACGAAAATCAGCCGCAAAATGAAACCTTCAACATCCTTATAATTGGCGGCTCGGGAGGGGCTAAAATTTTTAGCGATGTCTTGCCAAAAGCATTTTTTAACTTAGGTGAAGAAGTAAAAAATGGCCTACATATATCGCAGCAATGCAGGCGAGACTTGGTTGGATATACTTTTGATCAATATAAAATGTTCAATATAAATATTTCGGTTGCGGCGTTTTTTGATGATATGCCTTCTAAAATTGAGGCGGCGCACCTAATAATTGCAAGGTCTGGATCGTCTTCGATTGCTGAATTTTGTGCGGCAAAAAAACCGATGATTTTAATCCCCTTTGCAAAAGCGGCCGATGATCATCAGATGAAAAACGCGCAAATCGTTGAAAAATCTGGCGCTGCGACAATTCTTGCAGAAAAAGATTTTACTATAAATAAAATGAGCGAAGTGATAAAAAGTTTAATTGGTAACAAAAATTTACTGTTAAAAATGTCTGAAAATGCAGGCAAAATCGCTAATCTTGACGCGACAAAAAACTTAGTGAAATTAATTAACACATGACAGAACCTACAAAATCAGGCCTCGGAGAATTATTGCGCCAAAAGAGACAAGATCTACACATAGAAATTTCTCATATTGCTTCTAGCCTAAAAATTAAAGCGCACGATATTGAAGCGATTGAAGATGAAGAATGGAGCAGCATCACCAAGCATGTTTATAAATCTGGCTTGATTCGCTCTTACGCCAAAATATTAAAGGTTGACATGGCGACAATTGAAGATCGCATCAGAATATTGCCGTTTGAATCTAATACGAAAAATCAAAAATATCGCCTGCTTAATATTGGCGAAGAAGTAGCGATCGCGCCGAATCGCGATATGTTTCTTAACTTTTTACTGATTTCGGTTTTGTTGTTTTTGGCTTTGCTGGCAATTTATAATGCAGCAGAAAAGAAGACAAAATTGCTGACGAATCAAGAACTGATTAGCGAGCTGGAGAAGCTGTAGACCTTAGAGGATGAACACTTCGCAACCATCAGAAGCTTGCGGCGCAACCCTTAAAAACTCGTGCCAAAACTAAAGCGAAAAGCCTGAGTTCTATCATATTGTTCCTTCTTGGCAATTCGTGAAAAATCGAAACGAATTGGCCCCATTGGCGAAGACCATGCCAAGCTCAAGCCATAAGTAGAGCGCAGCGAGCCACTATCTTCAACACTCGTTCCCCTTCTATTTATTGAATCGACTTTTTTCAACGTACCATTATCGGAAAAGAGAATGCCGTTAATGCCTAGCTCTTTCGGCAAGCCTAGAGGGAAGCGGAATTCGGCCGTTGCAACATAATAAACATTGCCGCCCACAGCGTTGCCGCCAACTGCCGTGCCATTAACTTTGGTGCGCGGCCCCAAACCCGCATATTCAAAGCCGCGGAAGTTATTGCCGCCCAAAAAAAATGAATAGTTACTGCGCACATCTTGCCCTACCCCATCAACAATACCGCCGCGCACCAAGAATTTTAAGATATAATCATCGCTAAATGTTGGCATATAATATCCAGCCGAACCAGTGTGCTTAAGGTTGTTGATATCGCCCCCAATACCACTATAATCTTGCGATAACGTGATATAATAACCATTGCGCGGATCAATTTTATTGTCGCGCTTATCATAAGTTATGCTCTGACCAATTGTTGAACTAACAAAACTTCCTTGCAAAGTTTGAATGCTAATAGAAGCGTTAGAATCAACATTATCAATGGTTTGCGTGCTTAATGAATAACGAATTTGATGATTTAAAAATTCAGTAATAGCATAGCCGCCGCTTAGAGTGAAGCCATCTGAGGCTTGATTATAAACCAAAGTATTTCGCTTATCCGATTGATATTTGAAAATATCGGCACTCACATCAATGGCAAGGCCCGCAAAATAAGGCTTGGTATAATTTATATCGCCCGAAAAACTATATTTCGATCTCTGAATACTCACGCCAACTTCTTGCCCCGTGCCCATCAAATTGCGCTCTTTCAGGCCAACATTCGCCGTCGCTTTATCAACCGTTGAATAGCCAATACCAAAATTTAGCTCGCCAGTCTTTTTTTCTTTCACTTCAATTTCGAGATCGACTTTATCAGAATCGCCAATTCTTTTTGTGTGAAAATCGACCTTCTCAAAAAATCCTAAATTTTGAATACGCTGCTTCGAACGGTTGATTTGCGTGATGTTATAAGGATCGCCATCGCGCATGCGCAACTCGCGCCGCACCACTTCATCTTTGGTTCTAGTATTTCCAATAATCGTGATTTTATCGATGTAAATGCGCTGCGTTTCTTGCACCACAAAATCTATATCAATAGTTTTTTGCTCTTTATTGCGCTTTAAAACTGGCTCGATATGCGCAAAAGCATAAGATTTTTCTGACATAATTTCGACCATTTTTTCAACGGTTTTTTCGATTAAATCAGAGTTATAAACCTTGCCTTCTTTGATAAGAATAGCCTTATTCAGCAAGGTTTCATCGAACTTTTCTACATGATTAACAATGTTGATTGCGCCAACGTTATATTTAATTCCCTCTTCCAATAAAAACGTGATATAAAATTTATCTTTGCTTGGCAAGATTTGTGCGGTAGAAGTAGGAACGGCAAAATCGGCGTAACCTTTTGAGCCATAAAAACGGCGCAATTTTTCTTTGTCAAATTCGATGCGATCAGAATCGTAAACGTCGCCCGACGAGAAAAATTTATACCATTTCGATTTTTTAGTAGAGACCTCGTCAAGCAAGTCGTAGTCTGAGAAGGCAGCGTTTCCAATAAATAAAATATCAGCGATTTGCGCTTTTGGGCCTTCAGTAATATCGAAAATTACTTCAACGCGATTTTGATCTTTTTGAATAATTTTCGGCTCAATTTTTGTAAGAAAACGCCCCGATTTTAAATAAATTTCGCTGATTCTTTTAAGATCGGATTGTAGTTTAAATTTAGTAAAAACCGAGCGCTTCTTCAGCGACGTCTCTGCTTGCAGGGCATCATCTTCAATTTTTTTATTCCCAACAAATTTAATATCGCCAACGATTGGATTTTCTTTTACTTCGATAATTATTTTATTTTCTTCGGTATAAATTTTTGCCTCAATAAATAAATCGGATTCATAGAGTTTTTTAATTGCACGATCAACCTCTTCTTTGCTTGGCAAATGGCCTGCGGGAAGGTGCGCGGCAATAGTTTCGTTATCGATTCTATCATTGCCTTTTACTATTATTTCGATTGGCGAAAGTAGTTTTTTAGCAATAATTTTTCTCTTTGCTTGTGTGGAGGATTTTTTTATCGCAGGTTGATTTTTTACAGATTCGTCTGATTTATTTACCTCAATTGCCTTAGAAACAGGCTCAGCTAACTCCTTCATCGCAGATTTTGCATTGGCAAAAGAAGCAACGCCAAGCAATATAAAAAATAGACTGGAGAATTTAAAAAAATTTCGCAAATTATGTTGAGAGAAAATAATCGATATTTGTGATTAACTTAGAGCCTTATGGCTTTATAGGCAAAGAATAATAAAAAAATTTAACTATACGCATAGCTTAATTTAAATTTAAAAACTCGCAAATGTTTATACGCACAAATTTTTTACAAATATTTATCGGCGAATATAGAAAAATTGCGCATGCTTAAATTACAGCGTAACCCAATCAGGATCAGTCGCGCCTTCATTTTCTGGGGTTGCAAGTTCAAACTCAAAACCAGTGGCGATGTCCATCACATAAAGCCGTGGAATACTATCTTTGCCATATGAACCCCGCTTTTTTGAGTAAACTAAATAACGACCATTAGGCGACCATCTTGCGCCTTCCACCAAATATCCACCTGTCAAGAGCCTTTCATTCTTGCCGTTCGCCGACATTGTGCCAATATAAAACTGACCCGATTTTATGCGCGTAAAAGCAATCATCGAACCATCGGGGGAATAAACTGGCTTGGCGTATGAGCCCGCGCCATCACTGAGCTTCTTCACATCTGAGCCATTAGCGTTCATCAAATAAATTTGCTGAGCGCCATCTCGATCAGAAACAAATAAAATCGATTTACCATTAGGAGAGTATGAGGCTGTAGTGTCAATCGCGGGGCTCTTGGTTAGCCTGTGCGCTTGATTGCTAGCAATATTCATCTCATAAACATCACTATTGCCATCAAAAATTGCCGATAACAAAACAAGATTGGGATCGCTTGGGTGAATGCTTGCCGCGAAAGTTGTGCCGCGAAAACTTCCCAATCTTTTGCTGCGCGAAGTGCGTAAATCGAGACTAAAAATTTGCGGCTTATTTTCGAAATAGCGCAAATAATAAATTTCGTTCGGGCTGCGCGAAAAAACTGGCGTTAGCACCAAATCTCTACCATCAGTGAGGACGCGGCGATTCTCGCCATCAAAATCCATCATCACAATTTTTTTGACGCGCTTTTTAAGGCCGCCAGTTTCTGCGGTGTAGAGAATTTGCGAATTAAAATGACCCTTTTTCTCGCCCGTAATTGCTTTAAAAATCTCATCAGAAAGCAAGTTGGCAACTTTTTTATAATTGGGTTTTGAGGCTGAATAAAATTTTCCGAAAAGCTGTCTCTGGTCAAGCACATCCCACATTCTGACGCGCATTTCGAGGTTATTATCTTGATCATAATTAAATTGCGCAACAAGTATGGCACCTACTCCCGACTTGTTATATCGCTCAAAATCTGGCAAAGTTTCAACCGAAACCGCTGGCGCCGACATCACAGCAGAAGCAGTAGCTTTTGGATCAATTTTTTTAGTATTTTTGATGCCAAATTTTGCTGTTGCTTCAGGTTTTTCTGCAGCTTCAGCATTTTCTATAATACCATCTCCAGCATTGTCGTTAGCCACTTCAATCCTGCCGCTATTTTTTATCACTTCAAATAAATCGGTGTTTTTAAGATTGCGGCGCACGCGCTCAAAAATTTCGAAAGCATCTTGGCGAACGCTTGGCTCTGCTGGGTCGAAGCCGAAAAATAAAATTTTTGTTTTAGTGGCGTCTTCGTTTTTAATGTTAAAAAAAACTCCTGCAAACGCTTGATTTCCAAGGGTTAGCGCTGATATTAGAATTAATGCGGTAAGATTTTTTAATTTCATTTTTATTGAATTTATTTATTATCCTAATGTTTCAATCATCACGCTATTATTGGTGTAAACGCATAAATCTGCCGCGATTTTCATTGATTTTTCTACGATGGTTTTGATGTCAAGATTATCAACGCCAACTAGAGCCCGTGCGGCTGCCATCGCATAATTTCCGCCCGAACCAATTCCGATAACGCCATCTTCAGGCTCTAGCACGTCGCCATTTCCCGTTAGCACCAGCGTGCTGTCGCGATCAATCACAATCATCATTGCTTCAAGGCGGCGCAAATATTTATCGGTGCGCCAATCTTTCGCCAGCTCTACGCAGGCGCGGGTTAGTTGGTTTGAGTTCTTTTCTAATTTTGCTTCGAGGCGCTCAAATAAAGTAAAAGCATCGGCCGTGGCGCCAGCAAAACCAGCGATAATCGAGCCATTACCCAGCTTACGAATTTTCTTCGCGTTCGATTTTAAAATGGTGGCGCCAAAAGAAACTTGGCCATCGCCCGCAATTGCAACCTTGCCGCCCTTACGCACAGAAAGAATTGTGGTGCCGTAGAAAATATCGGGATTTTTGTGATTTAGCATGGCGGTAAATAAATTATGGTTAAACTTGAATAGTTCGCAAAATTTTATCAAATATTTTTAATTCTTCCGTTATCTAAAAAATGTTGGATATTATCCAAAAAACATTTCTTTAATCTTCCTATAATCAACTTCCAACTCATTAATTCTAGAAATATTTTTGGAATTAATTTTATATCGAGAAGTGATTTAATCCTGTCATTATTTATTTTTTGGACTACAGATTAACCGCAGAAAATCATCAATACCGAGATAGATTTTTAAAAATCATAGATAATTTAATGCTTATACAACGTCCGCACAAGATGCCCTTCTAAATTTATTTCTAGAGGAGCATTTTTTGCCGCATCTTTGTTGCAACCACAACAAATAGTTATAGTTAAAATAGAAAATTAATTTATAACTTATTCTATAATTTTTTTAATTATTTTGAAATAATCGAAGAAATGCAAAAAATAAAACACTTCCTAAACAAAAAAATCGCCACAATATTCTTCCTCGGAATCGCCAGCGGATTACCTCTAGCGCTAATTCTATCAACCCTAAAAGCCCTACTCGTCGATAAAGAATTCGACATAAAAACCATCGGATTTCTCTCGCTAGTCACCCTACCCTACAGCCTAAAAATTTTCTTTGCACCAATAATCGATTCATGCACCGTGCCTTATTTAACTAGGCGCCTCGGCCAACGCCGCTCGTGGATTATCCTCACACAAATCACGCTAGTTTTTGCAATTGCAATGCTCGGAATCGCTGGCGAAATGGGCGATTTGCTTCTCATCACCACTTTTTCTTTCTTGCTTGCCTTCGCTTCTGCCAGCCAAGATATTGTAATTGACGGCTATCGCATCGAGCTCATAGAGCCAGAAAACCAAGGCCTCGCCGCCAGTTTTTATGCTTATGGATATCGCGTTGGGCTTTTAATTTCTGGCGCATTTGCGTTATTTTTAGCTGATAATGTCAACTGGAAAATAGTTTATTTTGTTATGTCATTATTTATGGCGAGCGGCATCATCACCACTCTCTTCTCTCAAGAAACGCGCAAAAATTGGAAGAAAAAAGATTTTAATTTTATCGAATGGGCGAAGCATTTTGTAGTCGCTCCACTTGCTGATTTTATAAAAAAACCGCGCTGGTATTTTATTCTTGCTTTTATAATTTGCTTTAAACTGGGCGATGTTTTTGCAGGTAGTTTAACCACGCCGTTCTTACTGGCACTTGAGTTTACCAAAACAGAAATTGCTAGCATCGTAAAAACTTTCGGGCTTTTTGCAACTTTATTGGGCGTTTTTATCGGCGGAGTTTTGGTGAAAAAAATAGGCACTTACAAAAGTTTATGGATTGCAGGAGTGGCGCAAATGCTGTCTAATTTAGCCTTTTCTTATCTAGCGCAAGTTGGCCATAATAACGAAATTCTTTACCTCGCAATCTTCGCCGAAAATTTTAGCGGCGGCATTGGAGACTCAGTATTCATTGCTTACTTAAGTATTCTTTGCAACATATCTTTTAGTGCTACACAATATGCAACGCTTGCGTCATTCGCATCATTATCACGCAGTGTGTTTTCATCAAGTGCTGGCTTGTTTGCAGCCTCGCTCGGGTGGTATAAATTTTTTATTTTTTCGACATTCTTGGCAATTCCGGGATTAATATTTTTACTGATTTTACGAAAAACAAAATAATATGTTGAGACTTAGCGCTATCAAACCAGCAAAAGAAGGTGTTGCCAAATACGAAGTTTCTGCCGCGCATTTTATTCCCTATCGCTGCCATTGGAACTCTGACACCATTCTCACCTACAAAGAAGAGATGATTCGCGTTATCAAAATTAAGGGTTTTGCCTTTGAAACTGTTGACGATATCGATATCGATCTTAAAAAAGATGCGCGCAACAACTTGCTGAAAGGCATGGCCACAGGGAATCTCTCGCTTTATTTTCATACGATTCGGCGCAAAGAAAAGGGCTTTCCTGATGGTGAAATGCCCGATGCTTTTTCGCATCGCGTCAATGAGGAATGGGCTATAAAGCATAGTGACGATAAAAGTTTCGTCAACGAACATTACCTCACAATCATTCGCGGACAAGACACTTCAGGCATTGCGATACTTGAAGGCATGGCGAAAAAATTGCAGCATAAAACCGATCGCCTCGCATGGGAAAATTATATGCGCGAATGCTATGACGAGCTCGATGAAATGACAGAGCGCGTGTTAAGCGGCTTTGCCAACTATGGCGCACAAACTTTGGGCATGATTGAAACTGAAGAAGGTGTTCATTCTGAATTGCTAGAATTTTTGGCGCGACTAATTAACGCGGGCTATTCGCAGCCAATCAGCATACCGCTTGGCGAGATTTCGCATCACTTGCCAATTAGCCGCTTATATTTTGGCAGCAAGTCGATTGAGATCCACAACTCCAATGGAATCAAGCATGCAGGGCTGGTTGCGATTAAAGAATATCGCCCTTCAACTCATGCTGGCGTGCTTGATGGCTTCATGCAAATGCCGTTTGAATTGGTGATTAGCCAATCATTTTCCTTCATTAATCGCATGATTGCAATTAGCTCGATGCAGCTTCAGCAAAGGCGCCTCGTGCAATCGGAAGACGTTGGCGTTTCGCAAATTCAAGAAATTGACCAAGCGCTTGATTCGGCGATGAGCGGCGAGTTTGCGTTTGGCAATCATCACTTAACAATTTTATGCGCAGAAGACACGCCAAAATCGCTAGAAAGCGCGCTATCAATGGCGGTAGTAGAGCTTTCTAACTCGGGCATTAACGGCGTTCGCGAAAAATTAAACATGGAGCCAGCCTTTTGGGCGCAGCTTCCGGGCAACGCTGAATACATGGCAAGACGCTGCACAGTCAACACCTATAACGTTGCAGCCTTTGCTTCGTTTCACAATTATCCGTCGGGCAAGCGCAAGAAAAACCATTGGGGCGATGCAGTTACTGTGTTTAACACGGTTTCGGGCACGCCATATTTTTTCAGCTTTCACGTGCGCGACGTGGGCCACACGATGATCATTGGGCCTACTGGTTCGGGTAAAACGGTATTGCTCAACTTTTTATGCGCGCAGGCTCAAAAATTTAACTGCCGACTTTTCTTTTTCGATAAAGATCGCGGCGCCGAAATTTTCATCCGCGCCATTCGCGGGCGCTATATGGTTCCTGATGCGGCAAAAAATTCTGGCTTCAATCCATTTCAACTTGAAGAAACAAATTCTAATAAAGCCTTCTTGGTAGAATTCTTGAAAACGCTAGTTTCGATAAATGGTGAAGTGGTCACGCCGCAAGATATGGAGCGCATCAACGAGGCCATCAATGGTAATTATAAACTGCCGCAAAACCAAAGAAGAATGCGCAACATTGCGCCATTCATGGGCTTAAGCGGCCCTGGAACATTGGCTGGACGCCTTGGTATGTGGCACTCTAATGGCTCGCACGCCAAGCTTTTCGACAATCCTGAAGACGTAATCGATTTTACCGTCTCGCGCACTTTTGGCATTGAAATGGGCGAAATCTTGAAGGATAAAACCAGCGTCGCGCCAGTGCTACTCTATCTCTTTCACCGTATTCAAAGTTCTCTCGATGGCAGCCCTACAATGATCGTACTCGATGAGGCTTGGGCTCTAATTGGCAACGCCGTTTTTGCGCCAAAAATTAAAGACTGGCTCAAAGTATTAAGAAAACTCAACACCTTCGTAGTATTTGCCACGCAATCGGTTGAAGATGCAGCAAAATCAAGCATCTCCGATACTCTCGTGCAACAAACTGCCACACAGATTTTCTTGCCAAACTTAAAGGCGACGCCGCTTTATCGCGAAGTATTTATGCTTTCAGAACGAGAGTTTTCGCTGGTTAAAACCACCGATCCATCAACCAGATTTTTCCTTGTAAAGCAAGATAATGACGGTGTAATTGCGCGAATCGATTTAGGTGGAATGGACGAAGTAATCCGCACCCTGTCTGGAAGAATCGACACGATAATGATCATGGATAAAATTATCGACGAAGTTGGCGATGACCCAGATATTTGGTTACCAATATTTTTAGAAAGAACTGGGAAGTGAAAATAAAAATTTTCGCACAAATTTTCTTGAAGTTACTTTTAATCATCGCTTTTTCTTGCACCGCTTTTCCAAAAACAAGCTTAGCGGGGGTTAATGACGGCATCGGTCGCATACGCTCATGCAACACCAATGGCGAGGTTGATGGCCTAGAATATAACCCAACTTATGGCGGCAAAGATGTTGAGTTTGTAATGTCGAACCCTGTCTGTATTGCGGTGGCGGCCAATGCCTACGTTACTGTAAAAATGAACATTGCACAGATGAACATGGTTTGCGGAACTGGCAGCGCCACACCTCGCTTCACCCCATCGCCAATCCTTGACTTTATTGATATTTCTCGCGGCACAATTCGCGCCGCTTCAACCGCAAATGGCAGCTGTGGCCTTCGCGTTGCATCTGCAACGGCAAGCCTTGGCGGCTCTCTTGCGATACTTTATGGAATATGGGAAGTTGCTAAAAAAGTTTACAACGAATCAGAAATATGTGGCTCGGACTGGGTTAGCCCTAATCCTGCGCAATATATCAATAATGCTCCGAACTATAAAGCTACAGTAGAATATGCAATTTTTGGCACTGGCGGCTATATCAATAATAACCAAACAGATAAACTTTCATTCGACAACCAAACATATCGCGAATGGTATTATGGCGGAGTTGAGGTTGAAGATAACTCTGACCACGGAAAATGCCCCGATGTAATGTCGCAAAAGCGCGATGATGACTCTTATCCTCCGCAAAAATACTACATGAAAGGCCTTGAAACGGGCAATTTTAACTGCAAAAAATACGATCTTCTATCTTGGAAGGGAGAAGTAGATCCTCGAGACGGAAAAACGCCTCTTACGCTAGAAAGATTTAACGAATATCGCAGTGCCTATGATTGCTGCAAATCAAGAGCCAGCGAGTATGCTTGCATAAAATATGGCAGCACAAAAAAATTCTGCAAAGCAGGGGAGAACTGCACAATAAATGGCATCACTTTTTCTGTTAAATCAATTGATAATGGTCGCCTTGCCTGCGCCGAAACTTACAGCTTGTGCCCTTATAATTTCACGCTTGGCGGCGGCTCTGAGCAATGCGATTTTCACCAAGATGGCATCTATAATAGTGACAGCGGCACTTACGATATTATCGATATTGCAGACGTAACTAGCGGAAATTGCAGCAACAAAAGTGAAATCCGTAATGGTGATTGCAGCTACAACTTCAAAGCTGGACGCTGCAAGAACTATTGTCAATTCATGACTCACTGCACCAAAACAGACGCCCCAGATTACCAATATGTTAGCAGCATTACCTCGCCCTTCTTTTCGGCTGCTTGTCTCAATATGACTGGCGATTCAAAAAATGTTATTTCCTTTGGCACTGGTTTTATCGCGGGCAGCGCGCGTCATTTTAGCGCTCCAATTGCGCAATGCACCAAAGAAACTATCGAAAACGTTTTCTACAATCGCGCTGGTCACACTTTGTGCAGAATGCTAACCAACGACCCCAATAACAGCGATTGCCCCGGTGGACAAGTTTATAAAAAAGGTGATCAAGTATTAGCAGAGTCATTCTTCTCTACGCTACAAAACCAAATGCGCGTCTTTGTAAAAATGATCCTCACTTTGTCCATTGTTTTTTATGGCGCAAAAATATTGATTGGCGGCGGCGGAATTAAAAAATCCGAAATCTTAATGTATGTCGTGAAAATTGCCCTCGTAATGTATTTCGCAACTGGCGAAGCTTGGCAAACTATGTTCTTCGATGGCATCTACAGCGCCTCCTCAGTGTTTTCGCAGATGGTCTTTAAGGTAGAAACAGCGAGCGATCCGCAAAAACGCGACGGCTGCCAATTTGGCAATATCACCCTCGCCGACGGCACGCAAGTTGTGCAAAGCAGCTATCCCGAAGGCAAAGAATATCTCGCAATCTGGGATACGCTAGACTGCAAAATCACGCGCTATCTGGGCTTCGGGCCCGAGCTCTCTACCGCCAACATCGCCAAACTCATTCTGGCTGGCTTTCTGACAGGGCCAGTCGGCATCTATTTCTCAATCTCACTACTCTTCTTTGGACTGATAATGCTGGCTGCAACCATTAGGGCGCTGCATATTTTCCTTTCTTCCTGCATTGCGATAATATTGATGGTATATGTCTCTCCGCTAATAATTCCGCTGGTTCTATTCGAAAAAACCAAAAGCATTTTTAGTGGCTGGCTCAAGCAACTCATCAGCTTTTCTCTGCAACCGATGATATTGTTTGCCTATCTCGCAATCTTTATCTCATTAATGGATCGCACGCTCATTGGAAGCGCCTCGTTCTACGGCGAACCGCCTTTTCGAGCGATTTCTTGCACTCAATATTGTCAAGATGTCACGGGCAAAATCGTTAACAATCCCAATTGCGACTTAGTGGGACAAAAACTAGTAATTCCAAAAGCCGACAGCATTGCCTGTATGATCAACAACAACGCCTTCGGCAACTGGCCAGGACTCGAATTAATTGGCATCACTCTACCGTTTTTAATCGACTTTTTCACCGATCACACTAGAGAAAAAATTCTAACGATTGCAAAAGCCGCATTAGTAATGTACTTTCTTTGCACCTTTATGGACGAAATTCCTGAAATTGCATCGCAACTACTTGGCGGAGCAACGCTGAAGGGGCCCGGCATCAGTGCTAAAGGCATGTTTGGTAGCATCACCGACACTCTAAAAGGCGTGCAGCAGCGAGCTAATCGCGGCGCAAAAAAATGGGGGGCAAGGGGAGCAAGAGGAGCTATAGGTGGCGCCAGAAGCGCTTTGGAGAGAGTAGGAAATAAAGGAAAATCTGTTAGAGGCAAAGGTAGTGGCGCCGACGAATCAGGATCTTCTTCTGGTGGCGGAAGAGATCATTCGAAAGATCATACACCATAATAATAGTTTACAAAAGCTGCCATAGCTCAGCGGTAGAGCACTTCATTGGTAATGAAGAGGTCGCGGGTTCGAGTCCCGCTGGCAGCACCATTATTTTCTAGGGGTGGAATGGATTGGTAGGTTTTGGTGATTTTGCGGCTCCGTTTTAGTTCCGCAATTATTATAAAAAGCATCTTATCTTTACAAAACGCACTGACTCCAGTTTTGCTTTCGTAGCTTCTGGCAAAATTTTGCAATTTCTGTTTTCAATTTAACTTTTTATGCAGATCTCAATAGGCCTGAAGACTAGAGCCTTATTAACCGATGCCAAGTTTTCTTATGACATATAAACTTATAAAATCGCAATATCAGCAAAATCAAATTGGTTGGCAAAAATCTTTTTTAGAAGGGCTGAGCCAAGACGAGCAAGGATCAGCATTGCCTTGGATGACTTATCCTTTTATCGAATTTATCACCAAAACCTTACAACCTAATCATAGAATTTTTGAATTTGGATCCGGATCATCAACTTTATTTTTTGCAAAAAAAGTGGAAAAAGTTATAGCTCTTGAAAGCGATAAAAAGTGGCACGAAATCATGAGGCGCAAGCTTTCTGAGTCCAATGTAAAAAATGTTGAATTAATTTTAATGGAAGATGCTCTAGAAAATTCTGAATATGAAAATTTTGTAAAAAATCATACCAAACAAAAAACGGAAGATTCTATTAAAAATCTTTCCGAACAAGAAGCGTCAGATTCATTTATTGGAGACTTAGCCTCACAAAAATTCGATTTTATCATCATAGATTCTCTCAAAAGATTTGCCTGCGCTCAAAATTCTATCGCCGCCCTCAAGCCAGATGGGGCAATAATTCTCGACGATAGCGAAAGGCCTAATTACAAAAAGATTTTTGATTTTTTTGACAATCGCGGCTTTAAAAAACAAGATTTTTTTGGCATCGCTCCGGGACAATTCAAATTGAAAAATACCACTATTTTTTGGCAAACATAATTTTGCTTTGATTGTTATTCGATGCACTTATACCTTAGCTTCGAATCAACTTTAATTCAAAGCAAAATGAAGCAGCTAAAAACTCTTGCAGCCCTACTCTCATCACTGTTTATAACAACAAATTCTTTGGCTAAAGATATGCAAAAAAATCTCACTCCCATTCAAAAATATGTCACTCAACAAAAAGGCACCGAACCTGCATTTAATAACGAATATTGGGACAATAAAAAAGAGGGAATTTATGTTGATGTAGTTACTGGCGAGCCACTTTTTTCATCGAAGGATAAGTATGATTCTGGCAGCGGTTGGCCAAGCTTTACCAAGCCAATTGATGAAAAAAATATCATGAAAAAAACCGATAATTCTGCAGGCATGGCAAGAACCGAAGTCATCTCAAAAAATAGCGACGCTCATCTTGGCCATGTTTTTGATGATGGCCCGAAAGAGCGCGGCGGCAAGCGCTATTGTATTAATTCTGCTGCATTAAAATTTGTTCCCAAAGATAATTTGCAGAAAGATGGTTATGATAAATTTCAAAAAGAATTCTAGATAATGAACAAAAACAGCAACTTATTCGTCTTAATTTTTCTTGGAATCGTCTGGTCTACTTTCGCAATTTTTACCAAAATTTCTGCTGAAAGCCTATCACCATATTTCGTTTCATTTTCAAGGCTGGCGCTAGGCGGAGTGGTGCTTTATGGCGTTTGCTTAATTAGAAGAAAAAAGATTTTCATCGCCAAAAATTTTAAATATTATGCCATTGTGGGGCTTTTTAATTCTGCACTTCCATTCACTTTATTCGCCATGGCCGCCACGCATTTAGACAGCAGCGTCGCCGCCATTCTCGATGGCACCGTGCCAATGTTTGAGGTATTGATTTCGATATTTTTCCTCAAACGCCATGTTGATAAAAATGCAATTTGGGGCGTAATTCTTGGCATTATCGGAATTATCGTAACCTCTTACAGCGGCAGCGCGAAGCTAGATATCACATGGGCCTACGCCGCATCGGTAATCGCAATTCTTGTCGCAACTTCTTCTTACGCCGCGGCATCTTTATATATCAGCGCTAAATGCAAAAATATCGATTCAATGACAATGGCCACGGGCAGCGTTCTCTCTGCTGCCGCAATGCTCTCCCCTAGTTTATTTTTCGCAGATTTCGCAGCAATTGACACAAAAGTCGCAACCTCTCTACTTGGATTAGGAATTTTATGCACCGGCATCGCTTATATTTTCTACTTCAAGCTGATGGTCGAAGAAAGCCCTAGAACAGCGGTTAGCGTAGTGTTGTTAATTCCAGTTTTTGGCACGATATTCGGCACAATATTTTTGGGAGAAGCGGTAACAATAAATAAAATAATCGGCTGCATCACCATTCTTGCAAGTATGAAATTTATTTTGAATTTATCGCGGCAGAATTTCTTTAAATCTAAAACCGCGCCGGTGGTTTAGGCCTCTGGCGCTTCGATCTTTGCTGCTTTTGAATTTTTTGACATTTGCAAAATAAAACCATGAAAAATCTTCTCGCCTTATATTTCATAATATTTTTTGTCATTATTTCTAAAGCAAATGCAGAAAATATAGACTGCTTCATTGTAAAAGATGCGCAAAATTATCTCATAAATGAAGGCAAGAAATGTGATGTGCGATACTCTCCCGCCTCAACATTTAAAATACCTCTCGCACTAATTGGTTATGAAAGTGGAATTTTAAAAGATGAAAATCATCCAATCTGGAAATCAAAAAAACCAATTACATTTTTGCAAGATTATTGGAGCGGAGAAAAAACTCCCGCAAGCTGAATGAGATATTCGATTGTTTGGTATTCTCAAATATTAACCACCAAACTCGGTATAAAAAAATTTCAAAGCTATATTGAAAAGCTGAATTATGGAAATCGCGATTTATCAGGAAATTCGGGCGCGAATGATGGCTTAACTCAGGCTTGGCTTTCAAGCTCACTATTAATTTCGCCAGCAGAGCAAATAAATTTCATTGAACTTTTAGCAAAAAACGAACTGCCATTTTCAAAAGAATCACAGATAAAAACAAAAAACCTGATGAGATTTTTTGACGAAAGCTTGCTTTCAAACGGCTGGGTTTTATATGGCAAAACCGGCACAGATGTCGATAAAGTCACCGGCGAGAGAAGAGGCTATTTTGTAGGGTTTGGCACAAAAGAAGATAGGTTGATTAGCTTTGTAATTCACATTAGCGGAGATAAAACTTCAAAAGTTGGCGGTATATATTCTAAGAAAATTGCTATTGATAAAATGATGCTGAAGGTGATTGGATTTTAGCTAGAAATTTTGGTGAGGCATTTTCACATCAGGCTGTCTTTATGCAGGTTTTATATTTTTCTCTAAATGAGCTATATCGTTTTTATCTAACTTTTTTGATGATTTATAAAAGTAAATTTAATCAAAGGAGATTTTTATGAAAGGAATAATACTGTGGATGCTAGGCCTGCCTATCTCAATCATAATTTTACTTTATATTTTTAATGTGATTTAGAGATAACTTCTGGCTCGGCAAATTTTATTTTTAGAAGGTGGCTGTAAGATGCGCAGTTAACAATAATTAAACTTGAATTTTTCGTTCTAATAAATAATGTTACATATGTTACATAACATACATATATTACATAACATATGAAAAATATAGATTCTGCATCACTACAAAGACATTTTGGCCAATTTCTGCACGAGGCTTCTCAAGAAGATTTGATGATCACAAAATATAACAAAGATTTTGTAACAATGATTTCAGCTGAGCGCTACAACCAGCTAGTTGAAATGGAAGAAAAAATATTACTGGAGGCAGCAAAAAAAGCGCACAAAAACGGCTATATTAGCGCACAAAAAAGCAAAAAATTACTCGCATCATTAATTAATCCTTAAAGCCCTTTCAACATCACCATGCTTGAAATTATATTCTCCAAAACCACAGAAAAATTTCTTAAAACTCTGCAAAAAAAAGATTTTTCTACAGCAAAACAAATCGCTCTAAAAATCACAGCCCTTGCTCTTAACCCTACTCCTCAAAGCTCTCTAGCGATTGTTGGTAATAGCGATTTTAGAAGAATTCGCATTGGAAAATATCGCGTGATTTATCGCTTTAACGATTCAACACTTTTTATTACGCTAATTGATAAGAGAGATAAGGTTTATAAAACGTTTTCTTAGGTAGGTATAAATAAGAGAGCGTCCACAGCGATAAATGTTATAAAATGTCTGCGGAGACGAGTTCGAAATAAAATAACTTTTGAAAACTGTAACCTATGTCTTCGGAATAAAATGTAACCTATGCGTTCGAAATGGACCCCGTGTATGCTGGCGGTGCGAGGACACCCTTTTAAGAACTCATCTACATTTTTCGCAGCTCAATAACAGTAAGGCTTCAAAGGCTGTTTCAGATGTACTAAAAAGTTCGAAGTAAAAATCTTAGGTGGGCGAAGGTCCCCTTTTGCGAACTTATAAATTTATTCACTGTGACCTGTTTTTATAAGCAAATCTGCCTTTGATTGAGCAAAGTACTCCGGTAAAATAATTTCATCAAAATCGCCAAAATCATGGGTAGAAAATTGACGCCAATTATTAAATTTATTGTTTGCCATAGCAAATAATTGAATCCCTAAAGATTTCGGAGATATTTCAACATAATGGAAAAGCGGTTGTTTTTCTTTTGATTCATGATTGTGGGTTTGAAAATGTGCAATAATATTTTTTGCATTTAAGCCATGCAAAATTGCACCCAAATCTTCTTCTGCGAATTGCTTAAATAGATTTTGTGAGAAAATAAAAAATAATTTCTCCTCCCCCAATTCATTCTCTTGTCCTGGATTGAGAGATTTTTTTTGATCATTAGAAATAAGTAATTTGTTTAGCATTCGATAAATCAAATAATGCATCTTTAGCTGCCCCGAGGATAAAGATTTTATAATGTCTAAATAAAAAATACCGGCATCATTTTTTCCATCATTGCTTCTTGAGGCAGCTAACATCCCCCCAAAATATTCAGCGCAAATTGATTCATCAGCAAAAGATCCATTCCAAAAAACATCCCGAGTAACCCTGAGATTTGTTTGTCCCCCATCATCAATGTTAGGAGTTTTTTTTGTGGCGTTAGCAATAATCTTATCTATACCTTTTTGACATAGCTGATTCAAACCTTTTCCCATATTCTCAAGAGTTGGGCCGAGTAATTTTGCTCCACTCCAACCTGCTGTCGTAACTACTGCGGTGGCTATGATTGGTTCCATATGCTTAATTATTTGGTATTGCTAATTTATGTATTTCTTCAACAAGAAAATGAATACTGGTTGAAGGATTGCCTTTTTTACCTAATTGCACTTCCCAATTAATCTTCTCATAATCAGGTACGAGGCTTTTCGCATTTGAGATAGCTTTAGATTGTAAATGTAACAAAGGTTTGAAAACTTTTTGGTTCTTTTTAAAATCCCCCAGCTTTAACGATTTGAACTTATTTTTGATTTTCTCTTCCATGGCTTTGCCTCTTTTTATAGAAGAGGTAATTTTTTCAAAATGCAGCAAAATCCATACTTCAAAGCACTCATTTACATAAGCTATCTTGACACCGTTTTGATGAGCAAGCTTGATGCAATCCAATAACTCTATTTTATCTTTTGGATCACTAAAAAAACTATCCACATCAAAAATACACCAAACTTGATCACCATCTTTCTGAACTATATTTTCCTTTTTCCACTTAATTACATATTCTATGAGTTCTTGAGGTCTCCATGTTACATATTTCTTGGGCATTAATCGAGCTGTTTGCAAATGATCTTTGAATTCCTGAAAATATTCGATTTCAGCTCTTTCAGTATGAGACCACACAAAAATTTTTGGGTGAGCTTCTCGATGGTGTTTTTTCCCTCTATATTTTGACATATTTACTGACGAGAGAATTTGATATCTTCGAAATCCGAAACATATGGTATGGCGTCATATCTGCCTTCTAGATATCTTTTTGCATAATCTACGCCTTTTCTTTCTGATATATCTGCCAAGGAAAATAGTTCGGTAGCACCTTTTTTATTTTTCTGCGCAAAGTAAATTTGGTCACGACGCAATAATTCCTGATCTAACAATGAAACATCATGAGACGTAAAAATTAATTGAGCATTATTAGGATTTTTTTCTTTGCAGTTAAAAAGAGAAACCAAATATTGAGAAAGTATTGGGTGCATACTGGCATTGATCTCATCCACAATAAGAATCTTGCCATTTTTTAACGCATCAAGAACAGGAGCTGATAAAACAAAGAATTGCTGAGTTCCTTCCGATTCTTCTGTAAAAAAATCAAATGATTCTGGCTCTAATTCAGTACCACTTTCATCATATTTTTTATGCAAAAATTTTAATTTTCTTTCCGCCACCTGAGAAGCTTGATTAAAGAATAATTCTTTAAATTTATCAGGCATATTTTGAACTTCTTTAACAGAAACCATTTTTTCACTTGCCTGAATATCAACAATTCCAAAGTCAGCTTTTACCACAAACTCTTTCATATCTTTTGATAATTCAGAGTTTGTCATAAATTGACCAAAAGAAAAGTTAAGAGCATCTCCTCTATTTGCGCCAAATATAATATTTATTGACTGAAACCACTTAATAATTTGTTTTGAAAGTTCACTCTCATTGCTAGCAAGGCGTGTTAAGAGCAAGGTTCTTTCATCGGTATGCTTCATTAACTCATCAGAAGCTTCAGGAAAGTAATTTTTATTTTTATAGGTAAGTTTTTGAAGTTCTCTTCGGAATAATTTTTTATTGCCTTTTTTTTGATTTAACCATTCAGAGCAAATCTTTTTTTTATCTATTTCAAATCCGTAAATAAATATTTCATTATTTAGAAAAAATGTAATTTCAAAATATGATGGCAGATTTTCTGTAGCATTGCTTAATTTAAAATGCTCGCTTGGCAAAGCTATTGGCAAGGTACTCCGCAAGAAAGATTCTAAAACCATCATACGAAGAATGGAGAGGGCTTTTAGAGTATTCGTTTTACCAGAGGCGTTTGAGCCATAAATTCCAGCAGTTTTCAATATGGCAATATCATCTATTTCAAAAACAGAAGATGATTTCATCGTTGTGTCGCTAGTGGCTTGTAAATCAAGAACCACTTCGTCTTTGATTGAGCGAAAGTTTCTAATTTTTATATTCAGTAGCATATTGAAGCTCTAAAATGAGGTTAATACTAAAATTAGTAATGTTATAAATATAATAGTTTATTCCCAAAAATCAAGCATTTTTGTTAAAAATCTGTATTTAATAATAAAATTTGGATAATGACTTCCAATATTAAGTTCTTAGGAAATTTCTTAAAAGTTCGCAAAAGGGGTCATTTGGGTATCAAGATCCAAGTTAGAAGTAAAACCCGCGGAGCCAGTATTTATCGATATGTACCATTTTTCATCTAGTACACTGCTATCGGAGAATTGGAGAAAAAATGTAAAAATTTGGAGATTTTTTGAGGAAAAAGTGAGGTAAGAATTGAGATCGAGAAATTGGCAATGAGCCCGCAAGCCCTGCCCAATAAGGGCCGTGAACAATGTACCAATCAACTGAAGTTGGCAAAAAAGCAATGGCGGTTCATGCGCTACCTCGTGCGAACTTTTCTCCTTTTGCTGAAATTTTTCTCGATGCAGTATTTGCAATGTTCGAAGGCACATTTTGACTTTACTAAAAAAGTTCGAAAGTTGCAGATGCCCCTCGGTTGTGATTCGAAAATTCAACTAAATTTATTAGTTTAAAAAACCAACGCGCTTCAAATTGTCCCAAGATTCCTCAGCAGCTTTCTCAATTCTGACTATTATTTCTTGATGTTTTTCTTTGAGAAGCAGATTCGCGGTTTCGTTATCGGTGGTGATTGATGAAAATTCCTTAATAATTGCAGAGGTAAATTTTTCTTTGTCTTTTATTACTTCGTAGTTGGAAGTTACTTTGTTAGAAACTTCACCGATTAAATTAGTGATTATTTTTGGTAGCAGAATGTCAATATAGGATTTGTAATCATGCCCATCATGGGCTTTAATAAGTCCTTCGATGTCAGTTTTTTTTAAAATCTTTAATTCTCTCGAAGTAGCTATATTTGAGTAAAATTTTTTTCTAAATTCAGTTCTAAAATCTTCCTCTTTTAGAACTATTTTTGATTCAGCGGCAACTTCATTTATTGATGACTCGCACTTTGCTTGAATTGCTTCAAAGAATTTTTCTTGCGGATATACACAAAAAAAATCCATAAATCCAGATAAGGCATCTCTATAAGATGAATGGTAGTCCTTATCTGTTGATAATATTTTAGAAATATCATCCCGCTGAATTCTAACAAAATTTATTACAGAATTTTCTCTGACTTCCTGATTACGAATATCATGAAAATAATTTTTGATAAAATCTCTACCTTCATAACAATCGTTCAAAATAACAAAAACCCTTATCACCCCATAAAGTGATATGAGGCAATAAAGCAATTTATTATTGGCGTCACCTACAAGGATTAATGAGTGATAAATGCTATCTTTTGGGTATAAATCATCAGGGTAATGCCAAGCAATATTGGCGTGATTTTCTTTACAGTTTCTTCCCCTAAGAATCTTAATCGATTTTTCTAAATCTTTTTTATCGCACCCTGAATAAACTGCATAACCGATTGCAATTTTTAACAGTCCAAGAAACAGCAATCCGTCTTTGTTGAATTTAAAATCGGTAAAAAATTCGGGATTATTTATTGTTTCTGACTTTAATTCTAATTCGTTTTGAAAATTTTTTATAATTTCGTCGATCCTTTCAGATGATAAATTTTTTTTATTACCAAGATTTTTTATATGTTTTTTGGCTTCATTAATTTGAAGCTGCTTCTGAGGTGAATTTGGTCTATAAAGTAACTTAATACTCAAATTCCCTTTCTCATCTTTTTTGGCCAATTGTTTAGGGCGCAAGTCTCCATTAGCTGATCTCTTTACTTCCCCTCCATCAATCTTGAGAGTTACGGGCTGATTTTCTCCTCGTCTCGGAGGATTAAGAAGATTCGTGAAAAATTCTAACTCCTTATATGCCTTACCATCGATATCTCCGCCAGAGTTGCTATTGCAAGAAGTGTGAAGAATTGGGCTATGCAATTTTCCGCCAATGCAATTTGGAATAATGTGCTCATCACTACTGTTAAAATTATTTAATTCATCATCACACAAAAAACAAAAATTTGCCATATTTTATACTTAGTCAAAACTTCGTTACTTAAAAACAATTCAGCTTAACCGAGAGTTCGATGATGAGACAAAACCACCGGATGCTATCGGTTGAAAAATTTCGATAAAATACTTACGAAGCCTTTATTTTCAGGTGTGTACTTTGCTAAAAAAGTAAAGCCCAAATAAAAAATGGTGAGACAAATTCTCCGAATCTCCGTTTCAGCTTAACCTCGATACAGCCAATAAAATTAACACTTCGCAAGCCAATCACTATCTAAAAAACTATCTGATTCTCTATTTTTTCTAAAGGAGGCAAATTTTTTCCGATCTCTGTTGAGACATCTTTGCTACAAAAAGCATCTCTCAAGTTAAGTCATCTATGCTTCTGCGTGATTTTTTCTACGCTAGAAAATGAAGAGAAATTTTGGTTTTCGACTTTACCTTGGAGACCAAAAGTTCGAAAATGAGACAAAATGAACGACCGATATTATGGCGGAAGAGGCGGGATTCGAACCCGCGATACCTGTTACAGTATACACGCTTTCCAAGCGTGCGCCTTCAGCCACTCGGCCACCCTTCCTAGATTTATTTCTTGCCTTCCATTCGCTTCATAATAAACGCCTGCTGCGCAATCGAGAGTAGGTTGTTCCATGTCCAATAAATCACCAAGCCAGCAGGGAAAGCCGCCAACACAAAAGTAAGAATATATGGCATAAACTTCAATACCTTCGCTTGCGTTGGGTCTGTAGCTTGCGGGCTGATTTTTTGTTGCAGCACCATGGTTAAGCCCATTAAAATTGGCCACAAGCCAATCGCCAAAAATCCGCTCACGCCAAATGGTAACAGGCCAAACAAGTTAAAAATTGAAGTTGGATCTGGCGCCGAAAGATCGTGAATCCAGCCGTAGAATGGCGCTTGGCGCATATCTAGCGTGACAAAAATCACTTTATAGAGCGAGAAAAAAATCGGAATTTGAATCAAAATCGGCAAGCAGCCCGAAGCTGGATTGATTTTTTCGCGCTTATACATTTCCATCACTTCGCGGTTCATCGCGATTTTATCGTCTTTAAATTTCTCGCGAATTTCTTGAATTTTTGGCTGCAACTTTTTCATCCGCGCAATGGCGCCGTAAGATTTATTGGCCATTGGAAGCAGAATTAGCTTGATGATAACGGTCATCGCTAGAATTGCCAAACCAAAATTTCCGAGGAAATTATTTAAGAAAGCTATTGCAGAAAAGAATGGTTTTGTAAGGAAATAAAACCAACCAAAATCAATCGCGCGATCAAAAAGCGTGATATTATAATCTTGCGCATATTGGTCTAGAAGCTTTACCTGCTTGGCTCCAGCGAAGAAGTGATGATCGAATTTTAGCTCGCCGTTTTTCTCAACTTTAAATTCTTGCGAGATAAATTCTGAATTAAAAATTTGATTCTGATTGTTAAAATGATACGAGAAATCTGCTTTATAATTTAGCGATTTATCAGGAATTATTGAGCTTAGCCAATATTTATCAGTAATGCCAAGCCAGCCACCCGCCTTGCTCGCGAATAATTTTTCTTTTTCCTCAACCATGTCTTTATATGAGACCTCTTGCAACACGCCATCAAACACGCCAATCGGGCCTTCGTGTAAAATATAAACTGGCTTTTGCACCAAGTTTAAAACGCGATTAATTCTGCCATAAGAAGCTAGCGTGATCTCTTTGCCAGAGCCGTTGCGCACTCTTTGCTTCACATTAAACATAAAGTTTTTATCGAGCGCAATGTCGATGAAAAACTCAACGCCTTGTTTATTTTTCCATGATAAAGTAATTGGTTGTTCTGGCGTTAATTTTTCTGCGCTACTTTTCCACAAACTTTCTGGTTTAGGCATGTCTAGAGCCGCGTCAGAGCTGATCCAGCCAAAATCGGCGAAATATCTATCTTTGCTATCTGCTGGCGCAAAAAGCACAACTTCGTCTTTTTTATCTATCTCTTTAAAATATTTTGCGAGCGTTAAATCATCGAAGCGCGCGCCCTTTAATAGCAACGATCCATGCAAGTTTTCGCTTTCAATTTTTATGCGCTCATTTTTGCTGGCAGATAAAATTTCATCACGATTTTTTAGCGCCAAAATTGCAGTTTTACCTTCAGGAATTTGTGGGTTAGAAACCTCAGAAGCCTTGCCCTTCAAGGCCTCAACAGGCTTGCCACTTGCACCAGATTTCGCTGTTTCTAATTGTTGCTGCGCTATAAGAACTTTTTGCGCCGCTTCTTTTTGTTCAATGCGCGGCTTCTCATAAAACCATGTCCAGCATAGTAAAATAGCCATAGAAATCAACGTGGCGAAAAGAATATTTTTGTTATTTTGCATGATTAATTAGTGAAAAATTTATTTTTTAGATCAATCGTAAAATCTTCAATCCAAGACGAGCCTCCATTGGCGTGATATTCTTTAATTTTGCCAGATTTTTTACAAACGCAAATGATGTATCCTTGCAGCAAAATCGCCTTGCCATCGCAATATTTGGCTTTTTTATCTTCAAGCAAATAAAAATCATCTTCGCTATAGCTGTATTTTTTTAAGAGCTTTAGCAAATCTAATTCTGAAATATCGATAATTTTTGCGCGGAGATTTTTGAGCTTTCCATCAAGAACAATAACTGGCGCGATGCCGTATCTTTCAACGTTCCCTTCGATTTCTTGCGCGATTTGCGCACTGCCCTCTTTAATTCCCGCTTCAATTTTGTCTAAGACTAAACTGCCTTTCATGATTTCGAATTTGCAATTGATAAAATCTTTTCCCAAATTGGTAGAGCCAGAATTCTGACCCGTTTTTTATCTTTTTTAAGGATGATTTTTCTTTCGACACTTGCCGCATCAATCACGATAGCATAATCGGCTAATTCTAAATATTCACCTAAATTTTTTATGCCGCGATAATAACGGCGCTCAATATCGTCATCGGCGATAAAATGTCCTCCTGTCTTAACGCGGTAGGCTACACGCTGCTTAGCCTCTTTCGGGCTGTCTAAATAAAGGAAAATTAGGTTAACTTGGTAGTTTTGTTTGTGCAGCTTGGCGAGAAGTTTGAGGTAATTTTTGCCCGAGAGCGTGGTTTCAAAGGCGAAGTTTTTGCCTTGGCGCATTAAATCTGCGATGCGTTTTAGCATGATGCGTGAGGCGCTGAGATCTACAGAGCGCGGGTTGTATGGCGAAAGGCCGCGCGCGATTTCATCGGCATTTACAAACTCTATAATGTCTAAAAACTTGGTGAGTAAATATTTTGCCGAAGTGGTTTTGCCCGCGCCATTAGCGCCCGCGATGATGTATACTTGTTTTTTTACCGGCATATTATTTTTTGTTTGATGCCTTGGTTTTTGGGGCTTGCCTTTTTGTAGTGGGTGATTTTTTCACCTCAACCAAACACTCCTCTAGCGCTTCTCGCACATGACTAATCGGCTTAATTGTAAGCTTCTCTAGCACCTCTTTCGGCATTTCCTCTAAATCTTTCGCATTACGCTGCGGAATCAACACCGTCTTGATTCCTCCACGCAAAGCCGCCAATAATTTCTCCTTCAAGCCGCCAATCTCGCGCACCGCGCCCGATAGGCTAATCTCGCCCGTCATTGCCACATCTTTACGCACCGGCCTTCTTGTAACTACCGAAGCCAGCGAAACACAAAGCGCCACCCCTGCAGAAGGCCCGTCTTTCGGCGTTGCGCCCTCTGGCACATGAATATGAAAATCGTATTTATGGAACTTTTTCGGATCAACTTTCAACTCTGCCAAAATTGAGCGAACGTAGCTCAGCGCGGCCTGCGCCGACTCTTTCATCACATCACCCAACTTTCCTGTGATCTGAATTTTGCCATTTCCTTCAAATTGCAAAGTTTCAATATCAAGCAGATCTCCCCCATATTCTGTATAAGCAAGACCAGTCGCCACGCCTACAGTATCAAACTTATGCGCCATTCCATAATGGAATTTTTCTGGCCCTAAATATTTGTGCAAATTCTCAACTTTAACATGCACCGATTTTGTATTTTTCATCACAATTTCTTTCGTGGCTTTGCGCGCTAATTTGGCGATTTCGCGATTCAAATTTCGCACTCCCGCCTCAAAAGTATAACTGCGTATAAGCTCTAGAATAGCGGCATCGTCAATCTTAAACTCATCTTTGTGAAGACCAGTTTCTTTGCGCTGTTTCTCAATTAAATGCTCTTTTGCAATATGCATTTTTTCGCTTTCGGTATAGCCAGAAAGTTTGATGATTTCCATACGATCACGCAAAGGCACAGGAATGCCCGCAACATTGTTGGCTGTAGCGATAAACATCACCTTCGACAAATTATAATCCACCTCTAAATAGTGATCGGAGAAGCTAATATTTTGCTCGGGGTCAAGCACCTCAAGCAGCGCCGATGAAGGATCTCCGCGCAAATCATAAGACATTTTGTCAATCTCATCAAGCAACATTAGCGGGTTCACCGTTTTCGCCTTGCGCATAGATTGAATAATCCTTCCCGGCATAGAGCCAATATAGGTGCGGCGATGGCCACGAATCTCAGATTCGTCACGCACACCACCAAGCGAAACTTTGGTATATTTGCGATTAAGCGCCTCGGCAATTGAATGTGCAAACGAAGTTTTACCAACCCCCGGCGCACCTACAAAACAAAGGATCGGGCCCTTAAGATCTTTCGTTTTCATCTGCACCGCAATAAATTCTAAAACGCGCTCTTTAATTTTCGTTAAACCATAGTGATTTCTATCAAGAATTTCTTCGGCTTTTTTGAAATTATTATTCGGTTTACTTTGCTCACTCCACGGCAAATTAATAATCCATTCTAGATAATTGCGAATAACCCCAGACTCTGAGGCGTAAGGGTTCATCTTCTCTAACTTCTTAATTTCATTAGAGCATTTTTCTGCAACTTCCTTCGGCAATTTCAACTTCGAAATTTTTTCTTTTAACTCTGCAACTTCATTTTCTTCATCTTGCCCAAGCTCTTTTTTTATCTGCTTCAATTGCTCGTGCAGATAAAAATCTTTTTGCGTTTTAGTAACTTTTTCTTGAATAGATTTACTGATTTTAGCCTCTGTTTGCGCGATCTCAATATCGGTTTTGATTAACTCTAAAGTTGAATATAATTTTTTCTGCAAATCATTTTCGGCCAAAACTTTCTGCTTAGATTCTACCGTTCCATGTAAATAAGTTGCGATTAAATTCACCACATCATAAGGCGATTTAACCTTAGTGAGAGCAGACAAAACCTCTGCCGAAATTTTTTTATTAAACTCTGCCAACTTCGAAAAATTTTCAACGCAACCCTTCACCAAACCAAGCAGCTCTTTGTTTTCTAAAGAAAAATTTGCATCAGGAAGAACTTCAACCGAGCAAATAAAAAACTCGTTTGAGGCTAAAATATTAACAACTTTTGCGCGCATCAAACCTTGAATAATCACCTTCAAAGTGCCGTCTGCCATGCGTGTAGACTCTATGATGCTGCACAAAACTCCAACGCTATGAATATTTTTCTGATCGAAAGCATCGTGATCGGGGTTGGTTTGCGTAACGGCAAAAATCGGCATCTTGGCGCGCTTAGCCTCTTCAACGCCCTTCACCGATTTTTCGCGGCCCACTAAAATTGTGGTGGTCATGTGCGGAAAAAGCACAACATCGCGCAAAGGTAAAGTGTAGAACACTTGCGGCTGTAAGACTATTGCAGCTTTGGTATTTTCTGGTTTATTTGATTGATCGGTCATTTTGGAAATTATAAAGTTGTATTACTAAATTTTGTCCTATTTAGGCAGAATGTTTTAAATAAATTTAATAGCGATTTCGCTTTTTAAGAAAAATTTATGAATTAAGTCTATGAAGAGCCTAGTCCTCTGAGCCGAGTTCGAGGTCGCCCTAAAAACTCTTGAGTTTATTCGAGATAGTTCGTGGCCTCGCTGTCTGAAGAGCAGAGGACTAAGCTCTTCATAGACTTAATTCATAAATTTTTCTTAAAAAGTAAAATTCCTTACTACAAAAACTTAAACGCCATATGATTTTTATAATCTCATCAATATTAGTTCTACCATACTTTTTCTTCTACTTACAACTTAGAAAAAACGCTACAGAGCTGCAAAAAACTAAATCACAAAATCTGGTCTTCGAAGAAAGATTCAAAAATCTCAGCAACGATTTAAATACGCAAAATCACAAATTAAAAACGTTAGAAGAAGATAATAACGAGCTGCGAAATTTTAAAGGGCGCTACGAACATGCGCAAGGTGAGATCAACGGGCTCTATGCTGAAAAGGAAAAGAATCTTTCGCAAGTTAACATTTTAAATCACAAAATTCTCGAATTTGAAAAGCAAAAAGAATCACTGCAACAAAGTTTGCAACAGCTAGAAAAAGAAAAATCTGAATGGCAAAAAAGCAAGGAAACAATTTTGATGCAACTCTCGGAAGAGATGATGAAGAAAAATCATGAACAACAAACCAAGCTTACAGCTGCAAGCCAAGAGAGCATTAAACAAACCACCGAAAGTCTCTTCAAAAATTTTGAAAACGTGATGGTGAAAGTACAAAATTTAGATGAAGAAGTAAAAAAATCTTCGAGCTTAGTGCGTGACACCAGAAGCGCGTTGCTTACACCGGGCCACGCAGGACGCGCTGCCGAGATCACTCTCGAAAATATTCTCAAAGCCTCAGGCCTCAAAGAGCGCGCCACGCTTGATTCGGTGGGCGATTACATTTTACAATCGCACTTTTCCAACGCCAACGAGCTAGAAACCAAGCGGCCCGACGCCATTTTATTCTTACCCAATAATTATATTTTAATCATCGATAGCAAATCTTCATCGCACTTTTTAGATTTATTCGCCGCACGCACTTCTGGCGACGAAAGCAGTGAGAAGGCCATTCTAGCCAAGTTAAAAGAAAGCATGCGTCGCCATGTTGAAGGATTAAAAAAGCGCGATTACGCAAAATTTTTCAACGACGAAATGCATCTCAATAATTTTGCCGATTATAAAGTGATGAATGTAATGTTTTTGCAAACCGAGCAAATGCTTGAGACTGTAAGCGAAATCGATCAACACTTTTTCCAAAAAACAATGGAGAGCGGCATTCATTTAGCCACACCAATTTCGCTAATTCATCTTTTGAATAACGCGAAATTTTTAATCGATCGCATCAAACAACAGGAAAATATTATTGAATTAAAGCATGAGGTTTCGAAATTACTGGATAATATTTTCTTTGTTACGAGAGAATCGAAAGAGGTGGGGAATAACTTAAAACGCGGGTTGAAGGCCTATAACGAAATGTCGAAAAGGTTTAATAGCAAGATTATTCCTGCGGTGAAAAATATTGGCGAATTAGGAATTTCTAGCAAGAAGAGTGAAGAAATTCGCTTGCTTGAGAGTTATGATGTTGATGAGGAGGCTACGGAAGTTTAAAACTTATTCTTCGTCAACTCGCGCAATGCGCCAGTGATAAGGTTTTCTAGCGTAATCTCAGCATTTTTTTTGGTTAACACCGCAATAACCTGCAAAGCATCAGCCTTCTTATAGCCAAGATTCTCTAGGGCCGAAAGCGCATCTTGTGCCGTTGCATTTTGCGGTATTGTCATCTCTGTACTGCCTTCTGACGGCATGAATCCAACATCAATTCCTAATTTTTTCGGGCTATCGCGCAACTCAGTTACAATTCTCTGAGCCAGCTTTGGCCCAATGCCCGAGACCTTTGAGAAGGATTTTATATCGCCCGAAACCAACGCCTTCGCCAAATCTTCTACCGCAAAAAAACTCAAGATTTTCAACCCAACTTTTGCGCCAACGCCCTGCACTTTTGTCAATTCACTAAACCAGATTTTTTCGATCTCGCGCGCAAAGCCATAAAGCTCGATGGCGTCTTCTTTGACAAGGGTTTCGATGATTAGCGAAATCTCCTTTTCGCGCGAAAACTGCTTCAAAAACTCCGCCGTTTTTTGCGATAAAAACACCACATAACCAACGCCCGCAACATCAATCACACATTTATCTTCTTGCAAAGAATCTAAAAAACCGCGAAGCTTGCCTATCATATTTTATGAATTAATTATTAGCGTTGAAATGAACCTCAATAATATTGAATGGCTAGAAGCTAATGATCCAGTAAATTTTGAAACGGCCGTTGCCTTCATGGAAAAACGCGTCGCTGAAATTATCGCTGGAACCGCGCCACAGTTGGTTTGGATTGTTGAACACCCGCCACTTTACACCGCCGGCATCAGCGCCCAAGATTCTGATTTATTGAATAAAACTCACATTCCAATCTACAAAACCAATCGCGGCGGCAAATATACTTATCACGGCCCCGGAATGAAAATAATTTATGTGATGCTCGATCTAAAAAAAATCTTCGCGCCCGCAGAGCCTGACATTGCTCGCTTCGTAGAGTTTCTCGAGAATTGGATAATTACATTTTTGCAAGAATTTGGTGTAAAAGGCGAAATCAAAAAAGGGCGCGTCGGCATTTGGGTAGAACATGATAGCAAGGAAGAAAAAGTCGCCGCTATTGGCATTAAAGTAAAAAAATGGGTGAGTTATCATGGCATCGCGATCAACGTCAATCCTGATCTTGCGGCATTTCAAAATATTGTGCCTTGCGGAATAAAAGAATTCGGCGTGACGTCTCTAGAAAAATTAGGTAAGCTAAAAACCAACATTAATACCAACGCGATAATTAGAAAAAGTTTTGAGAATTTTGTAATATAAAAAGAAAATAATATGAGAAATTTCTCAAAAATATTAACTATAATTCTAAGTCTAATCATGTTCGAAAACGCCAACAGCAAAGAAAAACAAGAGACCGCGATCCTTGCTGGCGGATGCTTCTGGGGCATGGAAGAGTTATTTAGCAAAGTTGATGGCATCGTCAAAACCAACGTTGGATATACTGGTGGCAATGTTTCAAACCCTTCCTATTCCCTTATTACAACTGGCCTTACGGGCCATGCTGAAGCTATCGAAATTATTTTTGATCCACAAAAAATCAGCTACGAAAAACTGCTGAAATTCTTTTTTACAATTCACGATCCAACCACGCTAAACCGCCAGCAGAACGACTCTGGCACGCAATATCGCTCTGAAATTTTTTACTTAAGTGATGCGCAAAAAAAGATCGCCGAAAATGTTTTGCAACAAGCAGAAAAATCGGGAGTTTTTAAAAGCAAAATTGTCACTAAAATTTCGAAGGCAGAAAAATTTTATCCAGCAGAAGAATATCATCAAAATTATTTAGAGAAAAACCCTTACGGATACACGTGTCATCACGTTCGCAATGAATGGAAATTTTAGATTATGTCGCGAAGGCAACCAACGGAATCAATTGCCGCAGACAATACCCCGCCTCCTTCCTACGCAGAAGCAATTTTAGCCCCAACAGAAATTCTTCCGGCCTATGGCGCTGATGAAGAATTTTTATTTCGCCGCTATTCAAAAATTAAAAATAACCCGCACCACCAAACAGAACTTGAAGCGATTCGCAATAAATGCGTGCAGATTTTATCTGAAAACGAATCTCATATTCCTAATGGCAAGCACAAGCAAATACTTTATTTTATTGCTTCCAAGCTGTTTTATAAACTTAACGACAAAGATAAGAATCGCGATTATTCAAAAAGCATTTATTATGCCGCCAAAGCAATGCTATGTAGATCGGAACATGATGAAGGATTAATTTTTGATAGCAGAGATTTAATTGAAAAAATAATCGGCAGAAAAGATTGCGAACACTTAAAACCGTTATCTTGCAGCGATCTAAGCGAACTGCAAAATAATTTACTGCAACTAGCAAATCAGCGCTCGCTATGGAATTGTGGCGACAGATCTCGCAGCGGCCGCGATCATTTAGTAAAATACGCTATAGTAAAATTTATTGGCCTAATTACAAAAGAAAGTGCCGCGAATTTAACGATCGATAACTCACTTGAAATTGCGCTGCAATTAATCCCCTATCGAGAACATAATTATGATCTGTCTGAGGCTGCAACTAAAAGCGCGAATATAATTGGCGCGACTTGCATTCTAAATAAAATTCTCCATCAAAATATAGATGAAATTTTATCGAAAAAAAATATGAAGCAGCTGGATTTTTTTATAATATCAAGGGCTGAAGATTCTATAAAATTTAATTTTGTTAGCGAGGTTGATATTAGCGATTCTATCGAAAATGGAATTAGAAACGGCAAGATCTCCTCTTATATAAAAAATGGCAATTGCTACAATATCAACACTAGCAAGCAAATGCTTTGTCGACCATCAACACAGCCATCATCGCCTTCTATATCAAGGTCTACAGACTTTATCCGAATTAGCCATGTGTGAAGATGTTTGGCCGCTATCTTTGCGCAACCAAACAGCTTATTTTTTTATCTCGAGCTTTTCATTATTTGCGATAATTTTTATTGCTTCGCCATCAGCAATTTCTCCGCGCAAAATTTTTTCTGCCAAAATATTTTCGATCTCACGTTGAATCACGCGCTTCAACGGCCGCGCGCCATAAGTAGAATCATAGCCTTTTGCCGCTAAATAATTTTTGCCATTTTGCTCGAGTGTAATTTTAATATTGCGCAAGACTAATCTCTTGGCAAGCCTTGCAAACTGCACCTCGACGATACTTTTCATATCTTTGCGCGTTAGGCGATTGAACAAAATAATTTCATCTAAACGATTGATAAATTCAGGACGGAAGTGCTCGCGCACTGATTCCATGACATTGTCGAAAACTTTTGTTTTATCGAAATTTTCATCATCTTCGTCAACTTCACTCAAAAATTTTGAGCCTAAATTTGAAGTTAAAATAATAATCGTGTTAGTAAAATTAACGACATGACCATGCGAGTCTGTAAGGCGCCCGTCATCAAGCACTTGCAACAACACGTTAAAAACATCTTGATGCGCTTTCTCAACTTCATCAAATAAAATTACTTGATAAGGACGACGACGCACCGCTTCGGTTAGCATGCCACCTTGCTCAAAACCAACATAGCCGGGAGGCGCGCCAATCAAGCGTGCAACCGCATGCTTCTCCATAAATTCCGACATGTCAATTCGCAACATCGCACTCTCATCATCAAAAATAAATTCGGCGAGTGCCTTACAAAGCTCTGTCTTGCCCACACCTGTAGGCCCTAAAAACAAGAAAGATCCAATGGGGCGATTAGCATCTTGCAACCCAGCTCTAGCCCTACGCACAGCGTTGCTCACAGCTATAAGCGCCTCATCTTGCCCCACCACACGTGAGCGCAAAAATTCCTCCATCTTCAACAATTTTTCCTTCTCGCCCGACATAATTTTATCCGCCGGAATTCCTGTAATTTTCGCCACGATATTGGCAATATCATCTTCTGTAACCGACTCGCGCGCCATGCTCGCCGAAGCTTGTATATCAAGCTGTGCCAGCTCTTTTTCCATCGCAGGAATTTGCCCATAAGTAAGTTCGCCTGCCTTCGCCAAATTGCCTTCGCGCTGCGCCTTTTCTAGCTCGAAACGCGCTTGATCTAGCTTGGTTTTCAGCTCATTCACTTTATTTAATTTGCCTTTTTCGGTCTGCCACAAAGAAGTTATTTCGGCAGATTTTTTTTCGAGAATTTTTAACTCGTCTGTCAAAGCAATCAGGCGCTGCTTCGAAGCCTTATCGTCTTCCTTCTTCAAAGCCTCTTGCTCAATTTTTAATTGAATAACTTTGCGATCAATTTCATCAAGTTCTGCTGGCTTACTTTCGATTTCAATTTTCAACGCCGAAGCCGCTTCATCAATTAAATCGATCGCTTTATCAGGCAAAAATCGATCGGTGATATAGCGGTTCGACATTACAGCCGCAGCAACCAAAGCACTATCTTTAATTTTAATTCCGTGATGCACTTCATATTTTTCTTTGATGCCTCGCAAGATCGAAATCGTATCTTCAACGCTTGGTTCATCAGCATAAACTGGCTGAAAACGACGCGCCAAAGCAGAATCTTTTTCGATATATTGGCGATATTCATCAAGTGTCGTGGCGCCAATGCAGTGAAGGGTTCCACGCGCTAAGGCTGGCTTCAATAAATTAGAAGCGTCCATCGCACCTTCGGTTTTTCCTGCACCAACCAACAAATGCAATTCATCGATGAATAAAATAATTCCGTCATTGCTCTCAACCTCGTGCAGCACCGATTTCAGGCGCTCTTCGAACTCGCCACGAAATTTTGCACCAGCAATTAACGCACCCATATCAAGCGACATCAACCTGCGCCCCTTAAGGCTTTCGGGCACATCGCCGTTAATAATACGTTGCGCCAAAGCCTCGACAATCGCCGTCTTTCCTACTCCGGGAGCACCAATTAACACCGGATTATTTTTGGTGCGCCGCGATAGAACCTGCATCGCGCGGCGAATTTCATCATCGCGACCAATTACGGGATCAATTTTTCCTTCACGAGCTTTCTTGGTAAGATCAATCGAATATTTCTCCAGCGCTTGATAGGTGCCCTCCGCCGAAGCGCTATCAGCTTTTTTGCCCGCGCGAATTTCGGCAATCGCCGCCCGCAAAGCTTGCACAGAAAGGCCCGCCATTTTCAAAACCGAAGCCGCTTCGTTTTTTTCATCCTCCAAAATTGACTGCAATAAACGCTCGATCGTTACAAAGGAATCTTTATTTTGGTCAGCCAATTTCTCCGCCAAAATCAACACTCGCGCCATCTCTTGCGAGATAGAAATATTTCCTGCGCCACTTCCTTCAACTGTCGGAATTCTTGTTAGCAATCTCTGATTTTCTGCACGCGCCATCTCCGCATTACCATCGCATAAGTTAATTATTTTTTCTGCTAATTGATCAGAATCATCGAGCAACGAAGCTAATAAATGATGCGGCAAAAACTTTTGATGACCAAGGCTTAAAGCCAATGTTTGCGCCGATTGCAGGACGGCTCTGGCTTTTTCGGTGTATCTTTCAATATTCATAATTTTGAGATTAGTTAATAACCATATTCGTTATAAGGTTATATAGTAACGATTGCAGAAAATTCTAGAAGACTTTTTAATTTTGTGGAATTGTGGGCGAAAACTAGCATATAAAACGTTTGTAGCTTTTAAAATCTCGTGGGCGACAAAACCCCTATCCCGATGTCATCTGAATCGAGTTCGGCGCGCCGCTGTCTGAGGGGCGGAGGATATCGGGGAGGGAGTTTTTTTGAGGACAAGATCTAGAATACACACGCTTCCAACACACCAACCTCACAAAGCCTTAATCCACTTTTTTAACACCATCCTCAATCACATCAATCTTCATCTTAGCCTCATCAAGCCTTGCCGCACAATGCTTCTTGAGCAAATCACCCTCTTCATAAAGCTCAATCATCTGATCAAGGCTAATTTTTTCCGCCGATAAAACTTGAACAACTTCTTCAAGCCTAACCATCGCAGCCTCAAACGGCATTTTAGAAATTTTAACTTCGAGATTTTTATTTTTGCTCATAAATTTTGAATTTAAAATTTCAGCGCTACTAATTATTTCTTAAAATCTAGCAGAGGCACTGCCTGCCCTACTTTATCCGACAAGCGAATTGGATATTGATTCGTGAAACATGCATCGCAATATTGCGAATTATTTTCATCACGCTTCGTGTCAATAATCGCCTTATACAAACCATCAATCGACACATAAGCCAAGTGATCAACGCCAATCATCTTCGCAATCGCTTCAATATTGTGATTCGCCGCGATTAAATCTTTTTTATCTGGCGTATCAATTCCATAAAAACACGGCGAAACCGTTGGCGGACTAGCGATCAGCATGTAAACTTCTTTTGCCCCAGCATCACGAATCATCTGCACAATTTTTTTCGAAGTGGTACCACGCACAATACTATCGTCGATCAAAATCACGCGCTTGCCTTTAATAACCTCAAGATTTGCATTATGCTTTAGCTTCACACCAAAATGGCGAATGCGATCAGTCGGCTCAATGAATGTGCGGCCAACATAATGGTTGCGAATAATGCCAAGCTCAAAAGGAATTCCCGATTCATTAGCATAACCAATCGCCGCCGGCACGCCAGAATCGGGGATCGGTACGATAACATCGGCTTCAATTTTTGTTTCACGCGCCAGTTGAGCGCCGATATTTTTGCGCATTTTGTAAACGCTCTTGCCTTCAACCACGCTATCTGGGCGGGCAAAATAAATATATTCGAAAATGCAAAATTTTGGTGAGCGTTTTTCGAAAGGCTTCAGCGATTTGATGCCATCTTTGTTGATAACAACCATTTCGCCATGCTCAATATCGCGGATAAATTCTGCGCCGATAATATCGAGCGCGCAAGTTTCACTCGCCACCACAATTGCGTCGCCAAGCTGAGCAATGGAAAGTGGCCGCACGCCGTTAGGATCACGGATCGCAACCAGTTCATCTTTGTATAAAATCACCAAAGAAAATGCGCCTTCAATTTGCGCAACCGCATCAATAATTTTATCGGTAATAGTAGCTTTTTGGCTGAGCGCGATAAGGTGCAAAATCACCTCCGTATCCATCGTAGATTGAAAAATCGCGCCACGATTAATAAGCTGACCCCGCAAGATTGCTGCATTGGTAAGGTTGCCATTATGCGCCAAAGATAAAAATCCAAAACTTAATTCAGCATAAAGTGGTTGAAAATTTCGTGATGATTTTCCGCCCGCCGTAGAATAGCGCACATGGCCAATAGCGTTAGGCCCTTGCAGCTTATTCACCACATCGCGCGAGTTAAAATTATCTCCCACCAGCCCATCGGCAAAATGCGCCGAAAAACTTTCGCCCGACATCGTAACAATTCCCGCCGCTTCTTGCCCGCGATGTTGCAATGCGTGCAAACCCAAGGCGCAATTGGCTGCAGCATCTGGACTGTTATAAATTCCGAACACGCCGCACTCTTCTTTAAATTTATCGAACATAGTATTTTATTTTATTGCATCGTAATTACTGCGCGACATTAGATATTTATAGACGATCAAATTTTCCATAATGCGCTGCACATAATTACGCGTTTCAGAATAGGTGATTAATTCGATCCAATCAACAACTCTATCAATATCCTTTTCTTGACGCGGGTCGTAAAACTCTCTAATCCAACGCCTTGTAGCATTGGGGCCTGCATTATAAGATGCAATTGCCAACATTTCTGAACCGTTAAATTCATCGATCAGGCCCTTAATATAGTGCGAGCCGAGAATTACGTTATATTTTATATCGGTTGCTAATTTTTTGCGATCATATTTTATACCCATGTCTTTCGCCACTAATTTTGCGGTTTCAGGCATTAATTGCATAAAACCAATAGCGCCAACTGAGCTTAGAGCCGTAGGAGCAAAGCCACTTTCTTGCTTGATAATTGCATGAACCAAAGGCGCATATTCATCATTAGCAACTTCATTCACAATTTGAAATTTATCCTTGATAAAAAATACGTTTTTTCGCGTAGCAACTCGTGAAATTTTTGCATCCATTTGGCGATCATTGAACTCGTTCACAATGCGCATTACCACCGCAATTTGGCCATTAGAAGTTGCATTATTTACTACATATTCAAAAACCTTTGTCGAGCCCGCTTTATTGCCCATCAAAGCCAATAAGTAAGCCACTTTAGTAGGTATTGAGGTCGACATTTTTTTAACATCGCCAACGGTTATCTCAGGATCTTTTGGCAAAATAATATCCTCCGCCGCATTTACGCTATCAAGCAAGCGATGCTTGTGAATCGCTAATTGGCCATAGAAAAATACGGGATATTTTGTAGCAACTTTATACCACTCAATTGCCCTAACTTTATCACCGTCAGCCTGCGCTGCCATGCCAAGCCAATAGGCCCCGCGCGACAATGTAACTGGTTGCGCCACATTGGTATAAAGCGTTTCAAAGTGACTATAAGCAACTTTTGGGCGATCAAGAAAGCGTAGCGCGATCCAGCCCGCAGTCCATTCCGCCTCCCAAAAATCGTTGAATTTTTTTGAGAGATTATGTTGCGACATTAAGGCATAAGCAATTTTATACTCCTTCTTCTTCAACATCTCGCGCGTATAGAGCCGACGGATACTCCACCACTTTTCTGGATATTTTGTTTCGCCAACTTTAACAAATAATTCGAGCAAATCATCAGTGCGATCTTGGCTTTTATACCACATGATTCTGCTATAAGTTAAATTCTCGTCGGCCCGCAATTTTCTAGGCACCGAAAGCACAATATTATCAATAAATTTTGGTGCTTCTTTAATGGCAACAATTGCTAAAAATAATTTTTGGTGATCATCGTTAACAAAATTCATAATGCGCTTGGCATCAGCAACCCTGCCATCCCACAGCAATCTATTAATGCGATTAATGTGATCAATTTCGGTTAATTGTTTGCCATATTTATCAAGAAAATCTTGCTCGTTTGCCACGATAAAATTTTCTTTCACCCAAATATCAACAATTGATTTTTGAATTTCATCGGCGATTTTTTGCCGCTGCTCCTCCGAACCCTTGAAACGCAAGATAAAATCAGACTTCGCGCGCAACAAATAAAGCTTCGATTCTAATGTTAAAGCAGGATTAGATTTAAAATATTGCTCACTCAAGCGAAAAGGAATATGGTCTGCCACCGCTACTTGCTCAACACTTCTACGCAAGTCTGAAATATTTGGATAAAACGGATTATCATTAACAAAGCGAGAAATATCGTTAAACAAAACTTCGCCATCAGCCTGATTTTGCAAGGCTTTGCGGTTATTTTGATTACTATATTTTTGCCATAAAATTATATTTACCAGCGCTTCTGAGAAATTCTCTTTTTCAACTTTAACGGGCGCGGCATTAGTGGCTTCAACTTCTGGCGCAGCTTCTTTTTTGCCCATTGCGCGCGCATATCTTAAAGCTTCTTCATAATTTTCTTTTTCTAAAGCGGAAGAAATTTTATGTATATTTTCTAAATCTTCGGCAGAAACAGCCTTCCACAGCCTAGGCGTGATTGGCCTAGTATCTTTTGCTAAAGTAGTGTTTGCTATAAAAAAAACCGCAAAAAAAACTGCAAAAAAATCTTTCAAAAATGGCGTGAACTTGTTAGCTTTTCTAAACACTTTGATTTTAGACTTGTTGAATGTAGAATTATGAAACTAACAGTAATTCAAATTTTATAATTTAAAATTTATTTTATGCTATGCTTTACAGAACCTTATTTTTTAAGGACAAAAGCATGCTCTATCCAAAAAACAGTAATATAAAATGCAGCTTCTTCAACAATTAGGCATCAAATTATTTAATACAAAAATCGGCAGCGATGAATTTGGCAACAGCTACTTTGAAGCAAAAAATGGCCGCAGATTTGTCGCTTATAAAGGTCTGCCCGAACCATCAAAAATCCCTGCCGAATGGCATGGCTGGATCCACTATACAACAGATGTGGCGCCCATAAATATCAACACTAAAAAATATTCTTGGCAAAAAATTCACTTGCCAAATTTAACTGGAACAAAAAACGCTTATTCTCCAAAAAATTCTGCAACAATTAGCAAAAAACCTTATCAATCTTGGCAACCCAATTAAACATGAAACAAAATAATTATTTCGAAATTATCGTTGGAACTTTCGTTTTACTTTGCGCTGGTTTTTTCTTTTTCAGTTCATTTAAAAGCGCAAAAATCAAAACCGATTCTGGCTATCATTTAACAGCAAAATTCGATGATGCCAGCGGAATTGAAGCGGGTGGCGATGTAAAAATTTCAGGCATAAAAGTTGGCACGGTCGACAATAACACACTAGACACAAAAACCTTCCGCGCCTTGCTAGCATTCAGTGTAAGCAATGATGTAAAGCTTCCATCTGACTCTTCAGCAAAAATTGTAAGCTCTGGTTTGTTGGGCGAAAAATATCTTGCAATCACACCGGGAGCAGACGAAGAATTTCTCAAAGATGGCGAAGAAATTGCCTTCACACAATCATCTGTAAATTTCGAACAATTGCTTGGAAAATTCATGTTTAGCGGCAATGATAAAAAAGAAAAAGACGATGCAAAAAAATAAATTTTTACTAATTGCAATCTCCTTAATTTTTAGCGCTTACCCAGCTTCAGGCCTTATAGCACAAGAGTTGGCGCCTAAACATCAACTAGTGCAAGGTGCAGCGGCTACAGAGCCAGAGGCACAAAATGAGAATTTCAAACTCACTTTCGATAAAATAGATTCCTCGCGCTTCTACGGCAAAGCGGTTCTACAGATTTTAAACAAAACCACCGCTAAATCTTCTGTTGTTGAAGTGCCAATTGGCGGCTCAACTGAAATGGGGCAATTATCAGTTAAAGTGAATAAATGTTGGCAAGCCCCGCTAGACCAAAAACCCGACAGCCGCGTCCTTCTCGAAGTGTTCGAAACTAAAAGCGACAGCACTAGAAAACGCATTTTCTTCGGTTGGATGATTTCCTCAAGCCCTTCTATTTCAAGCCTTGAGCACCCAATTTATGACGTGACCGTGATGAGTTGCAAAAACAAATAACATGTCAAAAATTATAAAAATTCTTGCCCAAAAAATTACCGAACAATCGGTTGCGGTTGAAGATTGGTTTGCGCAAAAATTTCGACAAACTCCTCCAAATTTTTACAATTCTGTCGATCTTCGTCACTCTGAATTTAAAATTGCACCTGTCGATACAAACTGCTTCCCTGCTGGCTTCAACAACCTTAGTGAGATGTCAAAAGAGCAAGCAAAAATTATCGCCGATAAATTCATTACTCAATATTTTTCGCAAGCAAAAAATATTTTAATTGCTCCAGAAAATCACACGAGAAATATTCATTACCTAGAAAATGTTTTAGAACTGCAAGAAATTTTGCAAAGCACGGGAAGGCATGTGGTTATTGGCTCGCTGATTGAAGATCTGCAAGAGGAAATGATTATCGATTTAGAAAATGGCAAAAAAATCACGCTACATCCTCTAACAAAAAATGGTGCGCAACTCACTACTGTCGATGGTTTTGCGCCAGATTTAATCATTCTCAACAATGATCTAACTGGTGGCATTCCGCAAATTTTACAAGATATAAAAATTCCGATTACACCTTCGGTAAAACTCGGTTGGTATCAACGCACCAAATCTCACCACTTCTCGTTCTATAACAATTTGGCGATAGAATTTGCGGCGCTAATTAATGTTGATCCGTGGTTAATTTCTTCGATGCATCGCTCGTGTCACGATGTCAATTTTAAAGATCGCACTGGCATTGAATGTTTAGCAAAATATGTCGATGAATTAATGGCAAAATTGAAGGAAAAATATCGCGAATATGGCATAAATGAAGAACCCTATTGCTATGTGAAGGCCGATAACGGAACCTACGGAATGGCGGTTATGCCAGTTTTTTCGAGCGAAGATATTCTTGAAATAAATAAAAAAGAGCGCAACAAAATGAACATGCTCAAAGAGAGCACGCAAAACACAATGGTAATGATTCAAGAAGGCATAAAAACCGTTGATAAAATAAATGGCAATGTTGCCGAACCAATGATTTACATGATTGGCGGTCAAGTAGTAGGAAATTTATTTCGCGCTAATGATCAACGCGACCAGCTAGAAAGCCTGAACGCCGCGGGCGCTAGCTTTTTTGATTTGAATAATTTAGAGGAAGCCCAAATTGAACTTGGCAGCGAGAAGAAAGATGTTGCGATTGTTTATTCAGTAATCTCTAGGCTTGCGGCGCTAGCTGCGGCGCTGGAAGATGTTGAATAAATAAATTTGTTTGCGTCTTAAAAACTTTTATAAATTGCGTTTTTAAAACATAAAATTTCTAATTCAAATTTTTTAAACAATGAATAAGGCCCAAAAACCTTTAATAGGAGTAGTTCCAGACTATCGCGAAGGTTCTAAAACTTGTTATTCTACGCGCCAGCATTATGCTCTGCGCTGCAACTATGTTGATATGCTTAATAAAGATGGAGCCTCGGTAATCGTGCTTCCATACGATCATTCTGCGATTGAAAGCTATCTCGAATTAATTGATGGCCTGATGATTGTCGGTGGATTTTTCGATATAAATCCTAAGAAATATGGCGCAACAGAAATCCACCCCGCGGTTACTCTCAACGAGACGCGCGAGAATTTTGAATTTGCTTTAGTTGAAGAGGCACTCAAAACAAATGTGCCAATTCTAGGAATTTGCAACGGCATGCAGCTTTTAAACATCATGCATGGCGGCGATATTATTCAACATATTCCTGATGAGAAAAATTTTATCATTCATGAGCAAAGCAAGGTTTTGGGCATGGAAGATAGCAGCAAAGCCTATCACGATGTTGAAATTGAAGAGGGAACGCTGCTCAGCAAAATTGTTGGGGAGAAAAAAATCCCAACAAATTCTTCGCATCATCAAGGCATAAAAAATGCGGGCAAGGGAATGGTGGTAAGCGCTCATGCCTCTGATGGCATGATTGAAGCAATCGAAGATCCGACGCGCCCTTTTTGTCTTGGCGTGCAATGGCACCCAGAATTTGACGTGTCGCAGGCCGATAGAAAAATCTTCGCTAGTTTTGTGGACGCAGCGTTGAATTATAAAATTAAGCACAATCTTTAACCATAATGGTAGAATATTATAGATAGAATTAGAGAGCTAGAGAGCGCCTCCGCTCCTCAGGCAGCGAGGCCACGAACTATCTCGAATAAACTCGAGAATTATCAGGGTAGTCTCGAACTCGGCTCAGAGGCGCTCTCTAGCTCTCTAATTCTATCTATAATATTCAAACAATATTTACATTCTCTATGACAGAAAGCACAAAAAAAGGCATCAGAATTGCAAAAGTAATTGCTCATGCGGGACATTGCTCGCGCCGCGAGGCTGAAGCTCTCATCGCCGAAGGTCGCGTGCAAGTTAATGGCGTTTTAATCGACACCGCAGCAACACTAATCACCGATCAAGCAATTAAAATCGATAACAAATTATTGGCGCAAACTAACGATATTCGCCTATTTATTTTCCACAAACCCGCAGGCACAATCACCACTACAAAAGATCCGCAAGACCGCAAAACAATTTTCGAATTATTGCCAAAAAACCTGCCGCGCCTTATCAGCGTTGGCCGGCTAGATTATAACACTGAAGGACTTTTGCTTTTCACAACCAATGGTGATTTAGCGCGCTTCATCGAATTGCCTAAAACAAAATGGGTTCGAAAATATCGCGCCCGCGTTTTTGGACACTTAAATCACGAACGCTTAAAAAAGCTCGAAAATGGCATCACTGTTGAAGGCGTTCGCTATGGCTCGATCAAAGTTGAAATTGATGTTGAAAAAGATTCAAATTCTTGGCTAACAATTTCAATCACCGAAGGAAAAAATCGCGAGATCAGAAAAGTGATGGAAGAATTAGGGCTTAAGGTTAACCGTCTAATTCGCACTTCATTCGGGCCGTTCACCTTAGGAAAACTTGGCGTTGGCGAGATTCAAGAAGTTACTAAAGCGGCAATAAAAAGCGCGGTAGATCCAAGCTTCTTCGCAAAAAAGTAAATACTTCCAAAATATTTTTTTTACTGTATATTTCCATTGTTAATGGCGCTAATACTAGCGCCGCAATATAAAAACCGCTTTATAATCTATGACAAAAAGAAGAATTGTTATCACTGGCATCGGAGCCGTCACGCCTTTAGCCTCAACGATCGAAGCTAGTTGGAAAAAACTTATCAACGGTCAATCTGGCGTTGGCAAAATCTCAATTTTTGACGCTACAGAATCATCATGCAAAATTGCTGGCGAAGTAATAATGGCGGCCGCTGGCGAAGATAATTCTGACACATTCAACATCGACAAATACATCGAAGTAAAAGAGCAACGCAAAATGGATCGCTTTATTCATTTTGCCGTTGCAGCCGCTGAACAAGCCATTGCAGACTCTGGCTATAAAGCTGAAACTGAAGAACAAAAATATCGCACTGGCGTAATGATCGGCTCTGGCATTGGTGGCTTACCAATGATCGAAAAAACCGTCATTCACATGAAAGAAAAAGGCATTCGCAAAATCAGTCCATTTTTTATCCCTGCAAGCTTGATTAACCTAGCTTCAGGCCATGTCTCAATCAAGCACGGCTACATGGGACCAAACCATGCTACAGTCACCGCTTGTGCCAGCGGAAGCCATGCCATTGGCGACTCTGCACGCTTAATTGAGTATGGCGATGTCGATGTCATGATTTGCGGCGGTGCGGAATCGGCAATTTGCGAAGTGGGAATCGGCGGTTTTGCCGCTATGCGCGCACTCTCGACCAACTTCAACGATAATCCAACAGCAGGTTCGCGCCCATGGGACAAAGATCGCGACGGTTTCGTTATGGGCGAAGGCTCTGGCGTTCTAGTGCTAGAAGAATATGAGCATGCCAAAAAACGCGGCGCAAAAATGTATGCCGAAGTTATCGGCTATGGCCTTTCTGGCGACGCCTATCACGTTACCGCCCCCGAAGCCAGTGGCCGCGGTGCTGTGCGCGCTATGCAACTTGCTTTACAACATGCAAAAATCAATGTTGACCAAATCGATTACATCAATGCCCACGGCACTTCAACGCCACTTGGCGATGAAATCGAAGTTGGTGCAATTAAAAAAGTTTTCGGCGAACATGCTTACAAGCTTTCAATGTCATCAACTAAATCGTCAACAGGCCATTTGCTTGGCGCTGCGGGCAGTGTTGAAGCAATTTTCAGTGCCCTTGCAATCAGAGACAATGTTGCTCCGCCAACATTAAATCTCGATAATCCGTCTGATAGTTGCGACATAGATTTAGTGGCAAAAATTGCTAAAAATCGCAAAATCGATATCGTAATGTCAAACTCATTCGGATTCGGCGGAACCAATGCCTGCGTGATTCTAAAAAGAATTTAATTATTTTAATGTCGTCAAAAACAATCCGCAAAATATGTCTTTATTTTTCTGCTGCGGTTTTGTGCTACCTCATTTTAATTTTAGGTATCATCGTTTATTTCAACTCGCCAAACAGCTATCACCGCGAAGATAAACGCTTTGTAATAGAAAAAGGCATGACCTTCCGAGAAGTTGTTGATAAACTTTACGCAGAAAAAGTTATTAAAAGCCCAACAACTTTTTTATATTTGTCGCGCCTCATTAAAGGCCCAGATTTCAAGGTGCGCTACGGTGAATATTTCTTCGAAAAAAATATCTCCTACTATAAAATTCTGCACAAAACAATTCGTGGCTATATTTTCTTCCATAAATTTACTGTTGCGGAAGGACTTTCTAGTAAAAGTGCTTTGGCCATTCTTAATAACTCTCCCGGCCTTGTGGGAGAAGCGCCAAGCGGCATTTCTGAAGGCAGTATTTTACCAGAAACCTACTATTATTCTTTCAACGATAGTAAATCTGCCATGCTAAAAAGAATGCAATTGGCAATGCAAAAAACTATTAACCAACTCTGGGAAGCGCGCGATCCAACCATTCCGCTAAAAACCAAAGAGCAAGCGATTATTCTCGCCTCAATTGTTGAAAAAGAAACCGGAATTGCCGACGAAAGACCAAAAGTTGCTTCGGTTTTCATCAATCGTTTGCGCAAAGGAATCAAGCTGCAATCAGATCCAACCATCATTTATTCTTTCTCGCTTGGCGATAAAAAACTAGAAAGGCCAATTAAGTTGAGCGACATTCGCAATAATTCGCCATTCAACACTTATTATGTTTATGGTCTGCCGCCTGCGCCCATCTGTAATCCGGGGCTCGCTTCCATTAAAGCCGTGTTGAATCCGCCGCAAACCGATTATATTTATTTTGTGGCAACTGGCACTAATGGCGGACATTATTTCTCGGCAACTCTGCGCGAACATAATGAATCTGTGGTAAAATATCGCAATGCAATACAAGTTAAGCAGCAGCCCGCAGCGGCCACGACACCAGCAGCAAAAAACAGCAACGATAGCGGCGAGCCAGAGCAAGAGCGCATCACCGACTAATTCTTGCCAAGCAAAAACACGTGCCAAAAACTTTAGTAAATGGTTTTCACAAATCAAATTGCAACTAAAATGACAGCTCAAAAAATCGCCATCATCGCTGCTATCAACAATAAAAATGCCGAAGAGAAAAAAAATCTCCTCATCAAAAAATATGGCTTTCTCGATTTAGAAAAAAATCTCAACAAAGTTGATGGAGTAGATCTCGTTGTCGCTCTAGGCGGCGATGGCACTATGCTGCATTTGTTGCACCAGTTTGAAAAAAATCCCATGCCCTTTTATGGAATAAATTGTGGCACTGTTGGTTTTTTGATGAATGTTTATAATGAAGAAAATTTACTCGCCTCAATAAAAAATGCACAAGCCTCAACCCTACGCCCGCTTAGAATGGAAGCGGTTACGGAAGATGACAAAAAACACAACCATATTGCAATAAACGAAGTTTCGTTGCTGCGTCAACTCAGCCAAGCCGCGCGGATCAGCGTTCGCGTTAACGGCCATGAAAGATTAAGCAATCTCGCCGCTGATGGAATTTTGGTGGCAACACCAGCTGGGAGCACGGCCTACAACCTTTCGCTGCGCGGCCCAATAATTCCCTTCGGCGCCAAAATGCTCGCATTAACACCAATCAGCCCGTTTCGCCCACGCAATTGGCATGGCGCGATTTTGCCTGCAGAAAGCGTGGTTGAGTTTAACGTGGCGGATTATAAAACGCGCCCAGTTAGCGCCACGGCTGATTATAACGAGGTGCGCAATGTGAAGAGGGTTACGGTGCGCGAGGATTCTGCACTGGAGTTTACGCTGCTGTTCGATCCGCATCATTCACTGGAAGAGCGGATTATTCGTGAGCAGTTTGTGAGTTAAAAATTGTAAAAAATTCTAATCTGGCGCCTCAAGTTTTAGAATTAAAAAATTATAAAACCAATTGTGCGAGATTTTGTGAATAGCATTAAAAAAGCTATGACACAGTAAGCTCTGAGCGATGAATCCCCTTACTTTAGAATCTTATAAAATTCTTGCCCATAGACTTTATTTATGATTAACTAAAATAGCGGCCTCGATATATCAGAATGGCTGCTTGAAGATACTTCTGTAGGAGCAGTTCTGGTGAATGCTATATGTTTAATGAAAAAGAAATGCTAGTTAGAATAGCGCTGGGACACCAACCACACGAAACAGAAAAAGCCTTACTATCTCACATCAAAAAATACTATAAATTGCCCCAAAAGAATCAATTAAAGCACCGCCAACTCATAACGCCTTTTTTGCGATCTTTAATAAAAATTACTTCCGCAAAATCTTACGAAAAAACTTATTTTTCATCAGTGCCGAGTCTTTTAAATCCTCTTTATCCCGCAAAATATGCCCAACCTTAATATACAAAATTAATCCCGATAAAATCATCACCACAATATTTTTTATAATCACAGGATAGTTCCCAATCATAAACCCAAAAATAATCCAAAAAATCACGCCGATAAAAGACAAAAGATACATCCAAAAAGATAATGATTTAGTATCTCGCGATTGAATTGCCTTAATTGCTTGCGGCACAAAACCTAGGGTAGTAAGGCATGCCGCGATTGTGCTAACAATAAGTTCTGGGGTCATAATTTTAGATAAATAAAAACTATCGCTAGAATGTGCAATAATTTCTGAAAATAAGAGGAAGGTGTAATGAGAAATTGGTGTTTTATATAAAAAATATCAGGAGCCACCACCACGCAAACCAAGCGTGTGCTTTCATATTCGCGTAAAGCTTTTTTATTCTGAAGCACTCCCGACAAAAAACAATTTAACTACTTATTTTTTTTGCGCAAGAGGGATTTATTTATTTTTTGTAAATTTTTTTCTCGCATCATTTTGTGTCTTTTTCCGCGTCAATTTCACGCTGAAAAAATCTGGAATTTTGCTTTCAATCAACAGCTCTTTTCCAAAATAATCTGTCAGTTTTATTTTATAAGCATGCAGACAAAGCCTGTCGCTAAGCTCCTTACGGGCAACTGCGATGCCACCATATTTCACATCATTAATAATTGGGTGTCCGAGCTCTTTGCAATGCACGCGCAACTGATGAGTGCGGCCCGTAATCGGATTTAATTCCATCGCCGAATAATCGGCAAAAGTTTTGCGCACTTTAAAATTGGTAATCGCCTCTTTTCCATCTTCAAAATCAGGATAAACTTTTTCGTTTTTACCAACAAATTTTTTGCGCAATGGAATATTTATCACGCCCTCAGTTTTTTTCACAACGCCATTAACCAGCGCCAGATATGTCTTTTCGATGGTTTTATTTTTAAAAGCGTGAGTAAGTAATTCTGCAGCTTTTTTATTTCGCGCAATTAATAAAATGCCACTAGTGTCTTTATCGAGGCGGTGAACCAGTTGTGGAGAATCTACTCCCAAGGCAGGCGTAGCAAGGCTTTCTGGCTCTTGCGAATTTACATTTTCTGGCGCTAAATTTTTATCAGAATTTTTTGAAGATGAGTTTTTATCTTCACGCTTATGATTTTTTGCATTATTTTTTGGCAAATCTTTCAAGCAAAACAGCAAATCATCAACCGAAATCTCAACTCCGCTCCCACCTTGAGTAGCAAGGCCAGAAGGCTTTTCAATCGCAATCAAATTTTCATCTTGATAAATTATTGTCGCCAAAAAATTCTTAATTTTCTGCGCCGAAACTTTCGGTTTTTTCTTCTCAGTATTTAGCCTTGGCTTCAAATCAGAAAAAACTTCAACTTGGTCCGCATCTTCTATTTTGTAGGCCGCATCGACCCTCTTATCATTCACCTTAACCTTCTTCTCACGAATTAATTTTTGCGCTAATCCAAATGGAATATCAAAATTTTGACACAAAAACTTATCGAGACGAAGGCCTGCAAAGTCTTGATTTATCTGAACTGTTGGCATTTTATTTTTTTTAGAATTATTTAAACAAAAATTACTTTCATCAGATAAAATCCAAAAAATAAGGATAAAAGCGCTAATGATATTGAGGCGAAAACATAGGAAAACGCTAGAAACTCGTGGCCCGCGACGAATAGCCGAAAAAAATCTATCGAAAAAGCAGAGAAAGTCGTGAAACCACCCAAAAACCCAATAATCCAAAAATTTCTCATTTTGTGATCAAAAAGATCAAAGTGATGAACCGCGAAATAATAGCAAATGCCCGCCAACAGCGAGCCCACAACATTCACCAACAAAGTGTTAAAAGGAAAAACCGCATAATGAGTGTTGCGGAAAATTTTTATTACCATTTCCGAAGAAAGGTAGCGCGCCATAGAGCCTAGAGCGCCACCGATTGCGATAAGAATTAAATTCATTGTGAGTGCTGCAAGAATTATTTATTTGCAAAACTTTTGCAAATTACTTGCGCAGCCTTTTAAATCCTGCATCCAAATCTTCTTTCAAATCTTCAACATCTTCTAAACCAATGTTAATGCGTAAGCAAGTGTGATTAGCATAAGGCCATTTTGTAACGGCGCGCGAAACTTCGAATGGCAGAATCAATGATTCGTAGCCACCCCAAGAATATCCCATGCCATAATAATGCAATTTATCCAACATTTTCGCCAAAGACTCTTTCGAATATTTTTTATCGAGCACGATAGAGAACAAACCTGCTGCACCAGTAAAATCGCGCTTCCACAGCGCATGATTCGCATCTGATGGCAAAGCTGGATATAAAACTTTATGCACTTCTGGACGGGTCTCAAGCCACGAAGCCATCTCTAGAGCAGATTTGAAGCAATGATCCATTCTAATTTTTGCCGTGCGCATACCGCGTTGCACCATATAAGAAGTGAATGGAGCGGCCGTTACAGCCATATATCTGAAGGCTTCATACATTACACGATAATGCTTTTCGTGAATAGTAATTGCGCCCATCATCATATCAGAATGGCCGTTGATATATTTTGTGAGGGCCGTAACAACCACGTCAACACCGTGTTCAAGCGGCTTGAAATAAATTCCACTCGCCCACGAATTATCTAAAATAGTGACGATGCCATGTTTTTTTGCCACTTTGCAAATCGCCGCCACGTCTTGAATATCATAGGTTAGCGACCCCGGGCTTTCCATGAAAATTACTTTGGTATTTTTCTTGATCAGCTTTTTAATATCTGCACCAATTGTCGATTCAAAATAAGTTGCCTCAACACCATATTTTTTAAGGAATTTATCGACGAATCCGCGCGTTGGAGAATAGATGCTATCAATCATCAAAACGTGATCTCCTTGTTTCAAAAATGCCACCAAAGCCGTGTTAATAGCGGCTGCACCCGATGAAGTAACGAAAGAATTATATCCACCATCAATTTCCGTAATCGCTTTTTCTAGCGCGAAATTTGTTTGCGTACCATAGCGTCCATATTTTAATTCATAAGGCTCGACCAAATCGTTATTTGAATAGCCGCGCTCTGCGTAAATTAAATCTTTGAGAGTAGGAAAAACGATTGTTGAGCTTTGATAAATTGGTGGATTAACCATCCAGCCTTGCTCTTTAGGGTTGCGACCAGCATGAACAATTTTAGTTGCTTCGCGAATTCCTTTTTCCATTTCTAACTCCTTAATTGTTAAATATTGCTTTGTGCGAAAAACTTCGAACAAATTAGTGCGACCTATCACCCTCAACCAGCCTGCCAATTTTCTTCCCGCCCAAAATATGAACATGAAAATGTGGCACCGATTGCGAAGCGTCAGATCCAATATTGCTAATAATGCGATATCCCGAGCCTTCTAAGCCCAGCATTCGCGATACTTCAGCAACTTTTTGAAAAAACTCCGCCACTTTTGTAGCGCTTGCTTTACTAACAAAATCTGGCAAATTAATAAATTCTCCCTTCGGAATTACCAAAACATGAACAGGTGCCGCTTTTCCAATATCGTGAAAAGCGAGAACATTTTCATCTTCGTAAACCTTGCTGCTAGCGATTTCGCCGCGAATTATTTTAGCAAAAATATTGTTTTTATCGTACATGTCAACTCCGCAATAGCATTTTTAGGTCGCCAAGATTTTTGGTGATATTTTTGAATAAAGACGAAATTTCATCGCGCTGCTCTTTTGCAAGAGAAGACTCTGAGGCCTTGTTAATATTAGTGGCGCGACCAATATTTGAAGTTGATACAGCATAAACCGAATCATCATTTATACTTTCGCGATCACTACTAGAATCACTCACATTTTTCACAGCCAACTTTACCTCGCTTGTTAAGCCTTCATCGGCACTCTCAACGCCATTCGCCGCATCGATAAAATCGTCAATATCGCGCTCTGCATTTCTAATTCCACCAACCATAATAATATCCAAATCCTCTTCTTTATAAGAATCGTGTTTGCGCTTTTTCAATAACTTTTGCAAACCCGCAATTGTGTAGCCCTCGTCATGCAAGAACTTTTTGATTCTCTTTAAAACTTTGAGCTGTTTATTGTAATAATATCGCCGCCCACCTTTGCCAATTTCTGGTTTTATTTGCGGAAATTGCTCTTCCCAAAACCTTATCACATGCGGCTCGACGCCCAATTCATGCGCCACATCGCCGATTGATCTTTTTTTATCGATGCCAAAATCATCAGCTAATTTTTCAACTTCTCTTGCGATATTGTTAGTCATTTGCAGATTTTTGTTTTATGCTATCAAATCTTACAGATAAAGGCTTTATAGCATTAATTATGAAATGCGTCTTTTATATTCCGAAGATAAATGTTTAATCAAAACTCCGCATATTGCGGTGAGTGGCGTGGCAAATAAAATTCCGATAAAGCCGAATAGAACCCCAAAAACAAAGAGCCCGAAGATGATCCATACTGGATGCAAACCGATATTTTTTCCCACTAATTTTGGGGTAAAAAAATTTGATTCTAGCATTTGCCCAAAAACAAAAACCATCGCAATTGTGGCTAAATCCATAAAACTAAAACCCCATTGGAAGAAGGCTATAAGCATCGCCGCAACAAAACCAGTTAGGGCACCAACATATGGAATGAATGCGAGAAATCCAGTAATTACGCCAATTAAAAATCCAAAATTTAAGCCAGCCAAACTTAGCAAAACAGAGTAAATTAAAGCTAAAATCAAACAAACACTAATCTGCCCGCGAATGAATCCTGCCAAGGCTTTGTCGATTTCTTGCATAATTTTACTAGCCGAAGCAGCGAATTTTACTGGCAAATAACTGCGCACTTTTTCTGCCAATAAATTCCAATCTTTTAGCAAATAAAAAATCAAAATTGGTGTGATAAAAATTAGCGACAGAATATTGATAAAAGCCACCGAAGAAGAGAATGCATTTACTATAAAATTCTGTAAAAAATCAAATATTTTTGAGGTTAAATCTGCGTCATAAATAACTTGCAAAAGATCGCCATTTACCCTGATTCCGATAACATTTAACGCCTCTGCGCATTTTGGATAAATTTCACTAACTACAACTTGAAAATACTGCGGAAGCTCCATAATAAAGGCTGCAGACTGCTCATAAACAATCGGCAAAATCGCCACCATGATCATGGCAAAAACTACAAAAAACATACCAATAATCAACAAAGACGCATTCAAGCGCGATATTCTTTTTTTGCATAAACGATCAACTAATGGATGTAAAAAATAAGCAACAACCAGCGAAAAAACAAAAGGCGACAATATTGAACGAATCAGATAAATAGACCATCCAAAGACAAGAAGAACAAAAGCAATCAACAGAATTTTTTCACCTATTTTCATTATGATTTATTGCAAAGTTAATAAATAAAGATCGGGGGTTTTTACCGTTAAAGAAAATCCACTTTTAGCAAATAATTCTACCAAGTTTAAATCTGGGCTTGCAACCAAAATAGAGGCTTTTACATAATCGCACGAGATGGCGTCAATGCTGAGTTTAGCCGCAAAACCACTGGTTTCAATTTTATTTTTAATCATCAACCAATCGCCAAGTTTGGTGATTGGAATTTCTAAAAAAATCATCCGCTCACTTTTATTTTGCGCAGATGCGTCACTATTTTTTAGGCTCTCAAGATATTCGATCGTTTTGCCTGCAACTTTATTCATTAGTTCTTGACCTTCCAGCCTTTCAACATTGGCAAAGCTTAACTTCGCTTGCAAACCAACGCCTCCACCCAAAGCCCGCACCACAACGCTTGCCTTGCCATTTAAGCTCTCTTGCGAAAATAATAAAAAATAAACCACTTTGCTTTGATACTTAGAAAATAAAGGCTCGAGCTCGGCAGCATTAACCTTATTAACATTCTCGGAATTTAAAATTAAGGTATTATCGGTGTCAGCTATAGGGATTTTAAAATTCTCTTTACCATATAGAGCCTTCTTAACAGCGACGCCCCAATCATTACTACCCTCCCATAATAAAATTTTTCGCTGCAAAATTTTAACAGGAACTACAAGAGAAACTGAATTTTCTACAACCGCAACCCGTTCTTGCTTTACGAGATTTTTTTGCGCCAAAATATGATCTACAAAATCTTTAGCAAAAGTCACATTAAAAGCTGCAGAATAAGCGCTTCCAGCAATTTTCTCATCAACAATTTGCTCAGAGCGCACCATCTCAAGAACCTCATCGTCGCTAATTTTATTTGCTATAGCAGTTTCTAGAGAAAGCCGAGTAAGCAGAATTACAAAAGCATCACGACGCCCAGTTTTAACCGCCAAATTACGCGCTTCAGTTGGAGATTTTGCCGAAACACTAACCGCCACATCCTCAACTATATAAGGATTAGACTCATCCGCGGCAAAAGAAGGTTGGTTTACGACAAATAAAAACGAGATAAAAATTATTAACAGTCTCTTAGAAAAAATCATTTCTATATAAATTAAACTTAATTAAGCTAATTGCCACAAGCCCTAAAGGTCCAACTGGCGCTACTTTTTGTATCATTAAAGGTGCGGTTAAACCTGTACAAAATGTATAATCTTGCCTTCGCAAAAGTAAAGGTAAAAGAACTAATTGACAAATAGCGAAAACCAACTAAACTGCCCGCCCCTTTTAATGGAAAAATTTAACAACACTATTAAGTTATATGTTTGCAATTGTTGAAGTTGGTGGAAAGCAATATAATGCTGCGCTAAACCAAAGAATCCAAGTTGATAATTTAAACCACGAAGTTGGTCAAAAAATCACGTTGGATAAAATTCTTTGTCTAAAAAGCGAAACAGGCATCAACCTAGGAACCCCACTAGTTCAGGGCGCTAAGGTTGAAGTTGAAGTCGTTAGAAACTACAAGGATGACAAAGTTCTTATCTTCAAAAAAAGAAGAAGAAAAAATTCTCGTAGAAAAAGAGGTCACCGTCAACAAAAGACTGAGATCAGAGTTTTATCAATTCAAGCGTAAGGCTGCAGCGTTTAACCGCGCAGTTCTTTAATTTATTTAGGTTTATATACTATGGCATCGAAAAAAGCAGGCGGTAGTTCGAGGAACGGTCGCGATTCAGCGGGTAGAAGGTTAGGCGTCAAAAAATATGGCAGCCAAGCAGTCGAAGCAGGCAACATCATCGTGCGTCAAAGAGGCACTAAATGGCACCCAGGCAAAAATGTCGGCATCGGCAAAGATCACACAATTTTTGCAAAAATTGCAGGCATTGTTAACTTCGTGAAATCTGGACATAAAGACAGAATTCACATCGATGTTATCCCTGCATAACTTATTAACAAAAAATGAGAACTACCTTCATTTTTTATTGCTACTTTTAAATTGAAACTTCGTTTTAGTTTAATACGCGGATATGGCGAAATTGGCAGACGCACTAGACTTAGGATCTAGCGCCGCAAGGCATGTGGGTTCAAGTCCCTCTATCCGCACCACCATCATCGTGATAAATGTCACACACAGATCTTCCTTCATTTCAAGAATTTTGATACACGCGATTTTATCGATTCAGATATTGATTTGATTCATAAATTACGCAGCAATTCGCAAGTTCCACAACATAATCCTGATAGCATTTTTACTCGCGAAAAATCTACGAAATATTTAAAAAGCTTAAGAATTTCTAAATTTTAATTTGAATTTCAAATAACACACTTAAAAGATTCTCTCAAGACCTAAAAAGCCAACAAAATTTCTCCAAAAACCCGCAAATTTCCACTACTAAATTAAATCAAACTTAATAGAATCGCCGCATATTAATTTTTTTAAATATAAATAATTCTATGGAAGTAAAAGTTAAAAACGTTTTCGACAAAAAACTTAAAAAAGATTACCAAATCCTTGTCCCTTATCAGTTGATTGAAGCTAAAATTAATGGCTCGATGGCTGAAATTCGCAAAACTCTGAACCTCAAAGGATTCAGAAAAGGCCAAGTTCCACTTGATGTTATTAAGCAAAAATATGGCCAATCAATTATGGCTGATGAATCAGATAAAATTGTGTCTGAACAAGTGAATAAAATCATCAAAGATAATGGCTTAAAAATTGCTATGCAGCCAAAAATCGATTTGAAAACGTTTGAAGAGAATAAAGATTTAGAATGCCTCGCTTCGTTTGAATTATTTCCTGAAGTTCCTGAAATTAATCTTGATAAAATTAAGGTTACTAAAAGAGACGTCGATCTTACAGCTGCCGATATTAACGAAGGTGTTAATAAGTTGCTAAAATTCTATCGCACTTGGGATAAACAAGATGCATCTTACAAAGCTAAATTAGGCGATTCTGTTAACATTGATTATGTTGGTCGCATCGATAAAAAAGAATTTGCTGGTGGCGCTGCGAAAGGCCATCAATTAGAACTTGGCAGCAAAAGCTTTATTGATGATTTTGAAGAGCAACTTACTGGCAGAAGGGCTGGTGATGATGTTAAGGTTAAAGTAAAATTCCCTAAAGATTACCATTCTGCAGAATTTGCAGGCAAAGCGGCAGAATTTGAAGTTAAAATTAACCATGTTTTAACAGCGCAACTTCCTGAAATTACCGATGAATTTCTTAAAAATACTTTTGGTTTAGAAAATAAAGTGAAGCTTGAGGAAGCAATCAAGAAGCAGCTGCAAGACAATTATGAAGATTTAAGTCGCAATCTTTTTAAGAAAGAATTGTTCGATTTCTTGAATAAAAAATATGATTTTGAATTGCCGAGCGGTTTAGTTGAAGAGCAATTTAATGCCCTGTGGAGCGAGGCGGAAGAAGAGTTGAAGTCCAATCCAGAAAAATTCAAAAACGAAAAAGAAAAAGAAAAAGCTAAAGACGAAAAACGCGAAATTGCTTCACGCATGCTTCGTTGCGGCATTATCTTGAATGAGCTGGCAAACCTTAACAAGATTGAGGCGAGCAATGATGACATCAATAAAGAATTGTCAAAAATTTTGGCGAGATTTCCTAATCAAGAAAAAGCAGTGCTCGATTATTATCAAAAAAATCGTGGCGCGGTGCAACAATTAAAGGGCACTATTATTGAAGAAAAAACTGTCGATTTTATCACAGCAAAACCTTCGATTGACAAGAAAAAGACTTCTATCAAAGAACTTGACAAACTTTGGCAAAAAGCAAACGAAGAATAATTTTTAACACTTCTCGCGCCTTAATTGGCGCGGGTCTTAGCTATATCAACATTTAAAACAATTTTATGAATAACTTCATCGATCTATTAAAAATGGTTTCATTTCCGATCCATAAAGAAGGCTATAAATTCATTCTGATTTTCGGCTTAGCAACAATACTTTTAGCATTGCTTAGCGATGTGATTGGCTTGATTGGCTTAGTTTTAACTTTGTGGTGCGTTTTCTTTTTTCGTGATCCTGAACGCGTTATTCCTGTTGAAGAAAAAGTTCTTGTTAGCCCCGCAGATGGTGTGGTGACAAGGGTTGAATATAGCGTTGAAGCCCCTGAAGAACTTGGCTGGTCTGGTAAAAAAGTTAACAAAATCAGCATTTTCTTGAACGTGTTCAATGTGCATGTGAACCGCGCGCCTATTGCTGGCACGATCACAAAAATCATTTACACTCCTGGCAAATTTTTAAGCGCAAATCTTGATGAAGCTAGCGTTGAAAACGAAAGAAACTTGGCGGTTGTAAAAACTGCTGATGGCACTGAAATAGCCTTCGCACAGGTTGCTGGCTTAGTTGCGCGCCGCATTGTTTCTGATTTAAAAGAGGGTCAAAGCGTTAAAACTGGTGACAGATATGGAATCATTCGCTTCGGCAGTCGTGCCGATATTTATTTGCCTGAAAATATTAAAATCAAAGTTTTGATTGGACAAACTATGGTTGGCGGCGAGTCGATAATTGCTAAATGTAATTAAGCGTTAACTATCGCGAAGGCAGGATTTGCGTGCTAATATTCGGCTTTTGCAACGAATTCCTTTGCGATAAATTCTGAGATATAAATACACAAATTGAAAAATTTATGCGTTCTCCAAATATCGTAAAACTTACTACTAAACGTGAAGAGGCCAGAATGGGCGGCGGTCAGAAGAAGATTGATTTGCAACATTCAAAGGGGAAATTAACTGCGCGCGAGAGAATCGAGGTTTTGCTCGATCCTGATTCGTTTGAGGAATATGGCCTTTATGTTGAGCATCGCTGCACCGATTTTGACATGGATGACAAGAAGCACCCCGGAGACGGTGTTATCACTGGTCAGGGCACAATTAACGGACGCTTGGTTTTTGTTTATAGCCAAGATTTTACCGTGATGGGCGGCTCTTTGGGCGAGGCTCACGCGAAGAAAATTTGCGTTGTTTTAGATAAGGCGATGCAAGTTGGCGCACCAGTTGTTGGCATCAACGATTCAGGCGGGGCGCGGATTCAAGAGGGCGTCGATTCTCTTGGCGGCTATGGCGAAATTTTTCAACGAAACGTAGATGCGAGTGGCGTTGTGCCGCAAATTTCCCTCATCATGGGGCCTTGCGCTGGTGGCGCTGTATATTCGCCAGCACTTACCGATTTTACCATCATGGTTGAAAATTCTTCATACATGTTTGTAACTGGGCCAGAAGTGGTAAAAACAGTTACGCATGAAAATGTTACGCAAGAAGAGTTGGGCGGCGCCTCGGTGCACGCGCATAAAAGCGGCGTGGCTCATTTGTCATTTAGCAGCGATATTGATGCGCTTTTACAAACTCGTCGTCTTATCAATTTCTTACCGTCTTCTAACAAAACGCCATCGCCAAAAATTCCTAGTGATGATAACGCCGATAGAGTTGATGTAGCCTTGAATACACTGGTTCCAGAGAATACCAACCAACCTTACGATATTAAAGAATTGGTCGAAAAAATCTTAGATGAAAATGACTTTTTTGAGATTCAAAAACATTATGCAAAAAATATTATTATTGGTTTTGGTCGTTTAGAAGGCGAAACTGTTGGCATCATAGCCAATCAGCCTATGCATTTAGCGGGCTGCTTAGATATTAAGGCTAGCGAAAAAGGTGCGCGCTTTATCAGATTTTGTGACGCTTTTAACATTCCAATTGTAACTTTTGTCGATGTTCCTGGGTTCTTGCCTGGCACCGATCAAGAGCATGCTGGCATTATTAAACATGGGGCAAAATTGCTTTATGCCTATGCCGAAGCAACGGTGCCAAAGCTTACAGTTGTTACACGCAAAGCCTATGGCGGCGCATATATCGTGATGAATTCTAAGCATTTGCGCGGCGACGTGAACTATGCTTGGGCCAATGCCGAAATTGCCGTTATGGGCCCTGATGGCGCAGTTGAAATCATTTTCCGCGAAGACGCAAAAAACCCTGAAAGCAAGGCGAAGCGCGTTGCAGAATATCGCGAGAAGTTTGCCTCGCCTTTTGTAGCGGCCTCTCGCGGCTTTATTGATGAAGTAATTCGTCCACAAAATACTCGCAAAAGAATTTGCAAATCGCTGCAAATTTTGAAAAATAAAAAAGTGATTAAGCCTTGGAAAAAGCACGATAATTTGCCATTATAATTATTTATTGCTCTGGCTTATAGCTAGCGAAGCTAGAGTTGCTAGGCGCTACACTAGCTTTTCATAATTCTAAATAAGTTTTAAATGTCTCTAAATTATAAACAATCTGGCGTAGATATTGATGCTGGAAATGAACTAGTCAATCGTATCAAGCCTTTCGCTAAAGCCACTAAGCGCCTTGGTGTAGCCTCTGATCTTGGCGGATTTGGCGCATTGTTTGATCTCAAGAAATGTAATTTTAAAGACCCCGTTTTAGTTTCCTCAACCGATGGCGTAGGCACTAAACTTAAGGTTGCGATCGATGTTGATAAGCATGATACAATCGGAATTGATCTTGTGGCAATGTCGGTGAATGACTTACTTGCTCAAGGCGCTGAGCCTTTATTTTTCCTCGATTATTTCGCTTGCTCTAAGCTTTCTGTTGACCAAGCTGCCGATGTAATCAAGGGAATCGCTGATGGCTGTAAGCTTGCCAACTGCGCACTCATTGGCGGCGAAACCGCTGAAATGCCCGGAATGTATAAACAAGGAGATTACGATCTTGCTGGATTCGCCGTGGGCGCAGTTGAGCGCGATTCAATTTTGCCACGCGAAACAAAAGCAGGTGATGTTTTGCTTGGCTTAAAATCTAGTGGATTGCATTCGAATGGCTATTCTCTAGCGCGCTTCGTGCTTGAGAAAAACAATATTAAATTTAGCGATAAGTTTTTGGGTGAAGAAAATAGTAAAAAAATTGGTGAAAAAAAATCTAGCGAAGCTAGTGAAAAAACTGGGGATTCTGACTCTGAAAAAATCAGCAATTCTAACAAAACCATCGGAGAAATTCTACTTACCCCAACAAAAATCTACATAAAATCTTGCTTGGCGGCAATTAAAACTGAAAAAGTTAAAGCCTTGGCGCACATTACTGGTGGCGGCTTGACAGAGAATCTTCCGCGCGTTTTAAGCAAAAATACTCAGCCGCAAATCGATTATAATTCTTGGGAAAGGCCTGCAATTTTTAACTTTCTACAAAAAGCAGGAAATATCACTGATGAAGAAATGCATCGCACCTTTAATTGCGGCATCGGCATGGTGATTGTTGTTGCGGCGCAAGATGTTGCTGAGATCAAAAAGATCTTGGAAGAAAATGGTGAAGAGGTAGATGTTATTGGGAAATTGGTTTAACAGCAGCGACAACCACATCTTCATCGCCAAACACCTCGCTTCGCTTCACCCAACCCTTCTTATCATTCACTTTAATTGCGCACCAATTTTCTACGCATTTTAAATATTCGCCTGTCACGTTATTTTCTAGGTGAAAAATCACTCGCGATTTCTCGTTATTTTTAGAATACATATCAATAAATGGCTTGCTGGTACGCACTAAAAGCATGCGTTTTTTTGTAAGCAAATTTTGACTCACCCAACCAGATTGCCCTTCATAATCTTCAATCTCGCACCAATTGTCATATTCGTTAATAACGCGCACTGGCACAGCCTTGGCTTTAAAGGTGAACTTAACAGGATAATGCTGCCCTGGGCCTGCACGTACGTTAGTTTCAGCGCTACGCAATGAGGAAAAATAATTTTTTTCTTCTACTTCGCGCAAAGCTGCAAAGGCGCTAAATGACTGCGCAAGCAACATAATCATTAGAAGAAAATTTTTTATATTTATCGCCATTTTATTTTAAGCTTCACAAAAATTATTTTTTGGCCTTACTTTGATGATATTTCTTACCACCTTTAACAATATTAACCTGACGCGCCCTTGAAACTGCAAGGTCTCCAGCCTTTATATCTTGCGTCACAACACTTCCCGCACCAATCACCGCGCCGTCTCCAACCTTCACTGGAGCAATTAGCGCCGAATTTGAACCAATAAAAACTTCATCGCCAATTATTGTTTTAAATTTTTTATAACCATCATAATTACAAGTAATTACACCTGCACCAACATTGCTTTCTTGGCCAATTTCACTATCGCCAATATAACTTAAATGATTGACTTTTGCGCCTTTTTTTAGCGATGATTTTTTGATTTCGACAAAATTCCCGACACGCACATTTTCGCCAATTTTGGTTTCTGGACGAATTCTTGCAAACGGCCCAATCACAGAGCCAGAGCCGATCGAAGCCCCTTCGATATGACAAAAAGAACGCAACTCAACATTTTTTTCTACCACAACATTTGCGCCAAATATAACGTGAGGATGAATTATTACATCATGCGAAATTTTAGTATCATGGGCAAAATAAACTGATGACGGATCTAGTAAAGTTGCGCCCGCGCCCATGTGCTTTTGACGCAGCTCATTTTGCTTGATCGCCTCAATTTGCGCTAATTCAGCGCGAGAATTTACACCCAAAACTTCATGCTCACCAGTTTTAATAAAACCGCATTGCAAGCCCATTTTGCAAGCGATTCCAACAATATCTGTGAGATAAAATTCACCGCTAGCATTATCGTTTTTTACTTGCCGCAATAATTTATCCAACAACTCACCACGCACCGCAACAACACCAGAATTGCATAGTGAAATTTTGCGCTCTTTAGCATTTGCATCTTTAAATTCGATGATTTTTTCTAGATTGCCACTAACATCTGTAACCAAGCGGCCGTAAGCGTTATCAACTTGACAATCGAATCCTAAAACACAAAGCGCGGTTTTTTTATCGATTTTTGCGAGCATCGCGCGCAAAGTTTTTTCATGAATTAGCGGCGTGTCGCCATAAAGAATTAAGAAATTTTCTGCGGGTTTTCTGAAATTTTTAAGACCCGTTTTAACCGCGTCAGCCGTGCCTTTGCGCACTTTTTGCAAAGCGAAAGAAATTTTTGTACCAACATGTTGTGCTACAATTTTTTCTTGAAAGGGAATAAAATCTTCTGAAACAACAATTGAAATACTTTGCGGATCTAGCTTCTGCGCCTCATCGATCACCATGTTTAACATCTCGCGACCCGCAACTTTATGCATAACTTTTGGCAAGTCAGATTTCATGCGAGTGCCCTTGCCAGCAGCAAGGATAATGATTGAGAGATTTTTCATTTTAGTAAAATGAGTTGGATTTGGTTGATATTTTCAACGACAAAATTAAACAAATTTCATCGTTGAAAAACCAAAACTTAAAAACTAATTCGCTTTTTTATCTACTAATTTATTTTTTGCGATCCATGGCATCATGCCGCGAAGCTTCTCGCCTGTAGCTTCAATTGCATGAGCTTTGCCTTTAGCGCGAAGAGCATCAAAATTTTTCTTGCCAGTTTTATTTTCATTCATGAATTCACGAACAAATTCTCCTGATTGAATTTCGTTCAAGATTTTTTTCATTTCTGCCTTAGTTTCTGGCGTGATGATTCTAGGGCCGCGCGTAACATCACCATATTCTGCGGTGTTTGAAATTGAATAGCGCATATTGGCAATTCCGCCTTCATAAAGCAAATCGACAATTAATTTCATCTCGTGCAAACATTCGAAATATGCCATTTCAGGAGCGTAGCCAGCTTCGGTTAAAGTTTCGAAACCCGCTTGAATCAAGGCTGTAACGCCACCACACAAAACTGCTTGCTCACCGAATAAATCAGTTTCGCATTCTTCTTTGAAAGTGGTTTCGATGATACCAGATCTGCCGCCGCCAATTGCTGAAGCGTAAGAAAGCGCTAGTTGCAAGGCTGTACCGCTTTTATCTTGCGCGATCGCAACTAAGCATGGCACGCCGCCTTGCTTTCTATATTCAGCGCGCACAGTGTGGCCGGGGCCTTTTGGCGCTACCATAAACACGTTCATGTCTTCGCGTGGTTTGATTAGGCCAAAATGAATTGCTAAACCATGTGCAAAGGCTAGAGTAGAGCCTTGCTTCATGTTTTCTTTTAAATCTGTTTCGTAAAGATCTTGTTGTAATTCATCTGGAACTAGAACCATTACAACATCGGCCCACTTAGCCGCATCAACGTTTGAGAGCACTTCAAAGCCAGCATCTTTTGCTTTTTGAATTGAGGCAGAACCCGCACGCAAAGCAATTTTAACCTCTGCTACGCCGCTATCCTTAAGGTTTTGCGCATGTGCATGAGCTTGGCTGCCATAGCCAATAATTGCCACTTTTTTTGATTTGATCAGATTAATATCTGCATCACGATCATAATAAACTTTCATTTTTAACTCCTAAATTTTGATTGAAAACCTTGCGCATCTTAACCAAGATCCCATTGCAAATCAAGCAAACAAAAATTTTATTTAGATCAAAATTATACAAAATTATATTGGCATATTTTTTTTCGAACTCAATAGTTGCTATCTTATTGCTTTATCTTATTTTGATTCAAACCCTCGTTCCTCAAAACTTCATTTAAAAAAATGACAAATATTAAAAATAAAAAAGCATTTTCTCTAATCGAATTATCAATCGTAATTTTGATTATCGGAATTATTATTGCGGGCATTACGCAATCAAGTCGCTTAGTCAGACAATTCAAATTATCATCAGCGAGAAGCCAGACACAGAGCAGCCCCGTTGCTTCAATTAAAGATTTAGGTGCGTGGTTTGAGGCCACTTTAGAAGACAGTTTTATTGAAACTCAAGTTGAAGATAGCGCGCTAGCTGGCGGCACTACAATCGGCACTGGTAAAATTAATACATGGTACGACATAAACCCTTCCTCTTCCATCAAACGCACCGCCACTGGCGGTGTCGCTGCCATACTTCCAAACTATTACGCAAATTGCATAAATGGTCTGCCATGCCTTAGATTTGATGGTAGCGCCTCTACCCTCTCTTTCGATGGCACGTTTTTAGCTGGCACTGATTATACAATATTTGTAGTTGAACAAAGAAGATCAGCTGCAGCAAATTATTTTATCGGTAGAGGAGGCACGCCATCAGCAAATGATTTACTCGAATTTGGCTATGACGGCGATACCACTCTACGCTTTTCGCATGGCGACAACGCAACAAACTATTATCAAGTAGGTCCGGCAAGTCCTGTGATTAGCAATTATGTGGCCCCAGCCCCAAGAGTTCATACTTTTGTTAACGCTACAATTGCCGCTAGCGCCACTCCTTTTGCACATTACCTAAACGGCCGCAGCACGGCTTCTACGCTAACTAACGTTGGAAATCCAAGCCTAAGCACACTAGCCTCTTATAGCCTTGCCACAATTGGATCAAGCACTACAGGCAGCAGCACAACTTATTTCACTGGCGATCTTGGAGAAATAATTTTCTTTACACGCGCCCTCAAAAACGAAGAAAGAGCCGCAGTTGAAGATTATTTACTCAAAAAATGGGGCATTGCTAGCTTATAGTAAATTACAAACCCTTGCAAAACTAGATTTCCTAGCCATCTTGCGAGGGTTTTTTTATAAGTATTTTATGAAATCACTCATCAAAAACCACGGACCAATTTCCATCGCCGATTTTATCAGAGAAGCAATGTTTAACCCGCTTCATGGCTATTATCGCACCAAAAAACCAATTGGCAAAGCGGGAGATTTTATCACCGCACCAGAAATTAGCCAAGTTTTTGGCGAATTAATTGCCGCCTATTTTCTTAATTTTATTTTAGCTTCAGATAAAAAAATCGCCTTGGTAGAAATGGGCGCAGGACGCGGCACTTTATTTCACGATATAATTCTAACCATAAAGTCGCTAACCAAAAAACTGGGGAGAGAGCTTGATATTAAAGAGCGCGTAAGTTTTCATATTATCGAAATCAGCGAATCTTTAACAAAAATTCAGCAAGAAAATTTGCAAAATTTTGGCGCGCAAATCCAATGGTATCAAGATTTTGCAAGTTTTAAGAAACAAAATTCTGGCGCCGAAATTTATTTTTTTGCCAACGAACTTTTCGATTGCTTCCCCACTCACCAATTCATTAAAACCAAAGCTGGCTGGCAAGAAAGAATGGTTGGAATTTTAAATGACGAGTTAGCTTTTGTTGCAGAAAATTTTAATCCAATAAAAAATAAAATGGTTCAAAGCCTTGTAAATCAAGGATCTGTCAATGAAAAAATAGCGCCAGAAGATTCAATTTTTGAATATAGTTTTGCTGCAATAAATTTTATGAATGAGCTCTCTGAAACCCTAAAAACACAAGGTGGAATTGGCTTAATTATCGATTATGGTTATTTAAATCTGCCATTTAAAAGCACGTTGCAAGCGCTAAAAAATCATCAATATCATGATGTTTTGCAAAACGTGGGCGAGTGCGATATTACTACGCTGGTTAACTTTTTTACTCTTGAAAATTGCGCGAAAAATTCTCAACTTAATTCTTCGTTAATCACACAAAGAGAATTTTTGTTGAGCCTTGGAATTGAAGAAAGGGCGATGGCTTTACAAGCTCAAGATTTAACTCGCCAAAATTATAATCAGAACAATTTATCTTCCTCGCAAAGCGACGCTATCAATCGCCTAATCAACCCCGACCAAATGGGCGAACTTTTCAAATGCTTGATAATTTGGCGCCAATAATTAAAATGCTATTTTCTGCTAATCTAATAAATCTTTTAGAAAAAGACCAAAAAAAACTACTACACTTTAACAAGATGAAAGAAATATCAGAACCTCAAAATCAAATCGCTGAAATCTTGCGCCTCGCAGCCTACGACGCCAGCACTAGACACGATTGGCAAGTTAGCGAAGTTCTGCAAATTTTTGCCCTACCCTTCAACGATTTAATTTTTAAAGCCGCCGAAATACATCGCCGCTTTCACGATGCTAACAAAGTGCAAATCAGCACCCTACTTAGCATCAAGACTGGCGCCTGCCCCGAGAATTGCAAATATTGCCCACAATCTGCGCATTACGATACTGGCCTAGAAAAAGAAACCATGCTCGGTGTTGATAAAATTCTTGAAGCCGCTAATGCCGCTAAACAAGCGGGTGCATCACGTTTTTGCATGGGTGCTGCATGGCGCAGTTTGCATGATCGCGACGTAGAAAAAATCTGCAATATCGTCAAAGAAGTAAAAAACACTGGCCTCGAAACCTGCATGACTCTAGGCATGTTGACCGATTCGCAAAGCCATAAATTAAAAGAAGCTGGGCTCGATTATTATAATCACAACATCGATTCGAGCGAAGAATTTTACTCCGAAATTATTTCGACACGCAATTTTCAAGATCGCCTCAACACTTTAAAAAACGTGCGCGAAGCGGGCTTAAACGTATGCTCTGGCGGTATTGTTGGCATGGGAGAAGCGCTTGAAGACCGCGCCAAAATGCTAATAATTTTAGCAAATTTACCAAAACAGCCAGAATCTGTGCCGATCAACATGTTAGTAAAAGTAAAAGGCACGCCGCTAGAAAACGTCGCAGACCTAGACCCATTTGACTTCATTCGCACAATTGCCGTGGCAAGAATTATGATGCCACAAGCAAAAGTGCGCCTTTCTGCCGGAAGAGAAACTATGAACGAACAAGTTCAAGCCTTGTGTTTCTTGGCTGGAGCGAATTCTATTTTCTACGGCGAAAAATTATTGACCACTGCAAATCCTGAAATTGAAAGAGACCAGAAACTTTTTGCAAAATTAGGAATTACCGGAGAATAAATTTAACAACAACTAAAAATTATATGTCAAAAATCGAAGAAAAATTAACAGCCCTCAAAATCACTATCCCACAAGCTGCAGCCCCCGTCGCCAACTATGTCGGCTTCGTTAAAACTGGCTCACAAGTTGTGATCTCTGGCCAACTTCCTTTAGAAAATGGCGAGCTAAAATACGTAGGAAAAGTTGGTTCAGAAATCAGCCCTGAAGACGCGAAAAAAGCGGCTCGCCTATGCGCCATAAACCTAATCTCACAAGTAAAATCAGCATGCGGCGGCAACCTAGATAAAGTTGTGCGTTGCGTAAAACTAGGCGTTTTCGTTAATGCCGACGCAAATTTCACCGATCACCCAGCCGTGGCCAATGGCGCCTCTGATTTAATGGTTGAAGTCTTCGGCGATGCAGGGAAGCACGCACGCGCCGCAGTTGGATCAGGCTCACTTCCTAGAGGCGTTTCTGTTGAAGTTGATGCAATTTTTGAAATAAGCATTTAACTTTTAAAGATTGATGTTTAATATACGCGTCATCTAAAAAAGATGGCACGTATATTTTACACTATCATGGCAGGCGTAGCTCAGCTGGTTAGAGCATCAGTTTGTGGTACTGAGGGTCGCGGGTTCGAATCCCGTCGCTTGCCCCAATTACACTATTTTCGCATCGCCAGATGCACCCCGACAGGCCAAAATTGGCCGTTGAATCAGATTAATATATTCAATGGATATAATTTTTTTTGCAGCAGTTTCGATATTTATTTTCCTCAAACTACGATCTCAACTCGGCAAAATTTCTGACGAAGAAAAAAACAAAATCACCGACAAAATAAAAGCTGAACGCGAAAAAATTATCGCTTTACAAAATCAAATAACCTCTACTGTCTCTAAGGTTATTGAGCAATCTATCGAGCAACAAAATCAAGCTAACGAAAAAGTTTTAGGCAAACTTGCTGAGCCTTTAAAACAAACACTTACGCAAATTTTTCAACGCTGCAATATCACTGCCGAATTTTTTATTAATGGTGCAAAATCTTGCTTCGAGATGATAATCAAAGCCTTTGCTGGCAAAGATTTGGAGACTTTGAAGTTTTTACTCTCAGATAAAATTTATGCTGGGTTTGAAAATGCAATTTCCAAGAGAAGTGCTGAAGAAAAAAATCTTTGCAGCAATTTAATTGCGATTGAAAAGGTAGAAATATTAGAAGCTGCGATCCTTGATAATCAAGCTCTCATCACGGTTAAAATTACTTCGCGACAAATCAATTATTTTACGGATAAAGCTGATCAAATTATCGAAGGTAGAAAAGATGAAATTAGTGAAATGCACGATATTTGGACGTTTAAGAAGGATTTAGCTTCGCAGAATCCGAATTGGGTTGTGTCTGCTACTGGTTAACAATTATTCTTTTTTTAAAAAACAAAATAAAAATTTTTATGACAAATTTTACGCAAAAATCTTCGCTAAAAATTGGCGAAAAAGAGTATAAATATTATTCGCTGCAAGACGCTGCCCATAAGCTTGGAAAGGATATTTCTAAATTGCCTTTTAGCTTGAAAATTTTGCTAGAGAATTTGATCAGAAATTTTGATGGCGATATTGTTAATGAGAATCATATTTCTAGCTTGATTGACTCGGTGAAAAATCCTGAGAAACGCATTGAAATTGCTTTTTCTCCAGCGCGGGTTTTGATGCAAGATTTTACTGGCGTGCCTGCGGTTGTTGATTTGGCGGCGATGCGCGATGCAGTTAGCAAAATTGGCAAAAATCCTGCTAGCATTAATCCCTTAGTGCCTGTTGATTTGGTAATTGATCACTCAGTGCAAGTTGATTCTTTTGGTTCGCCTCAATCGTTGCAAATCAACGTAGATATGGAGTTTGAGCGCAATCGCGAGCGCTACGAATTCTTGAAATGGGCGCAAAAATCCTTCAATAATTTTCGCGTTGTACCACCCGGAACAGGCATTTGCCACCAAGTGAATCTTGAGAATTTGGCGCGCGTGGTGTGGAGCAAAGATGAAAATGGCGAAACCGTCGCATACCCTGATACTGTAGTGGGGACAGATAGTCACACCACAATGATCAACGGCCTCTCGGTGCTTGGCTGGGGCGTTGGCGGCATTGAAGCTGAAGCGGCGATGTTGGGCCAACCTATATCAATGCTCATTCCAGAGGTGATTGGCTTCAAGCTTAGCGGCAAGATGCAAGAAGGCATAACCGCGACAGACTTAGTTCTTACAGTTACAAACATTTTGCGCAAAAAAGGCGTTGTCGGAAAATTTGTTGAATTTTTTGGCCCAGCCCTTGCACATCTAAGCCTTGCAGACCGCGCTACTATCGCCAATATGGCCCCTGAATATGGCGCAACTTGTGGAATTTTTCCTATTGATGCCGAAAATATAAAATACCTCAACCTTACAGCGCGTAGCGAAGAAACCATCGCCTTGGTTGAACATTATGCTAAAGCGCAAGGAATGTTTGTCGATAATTACAAGCTAGAACCAGATTTTAGCGAAGTAGTAGAACTAGATATATCAACGGTTGAAGCCTCTTTAGCGGGCCCAAAAAGACCGCAAGATAAAGTGATTTTAAGCAAAGTTAACGAATCATTCGACACTATTTTTGCTGAACTTGGAAATGCTCATAATGAGCGCACCAAAATTTCTGCAATCAATTCTGATTTTGGTGATGGCGATGTGGCGATTGCTGCAATCACTTCTTGCACCAACACTTCTAACCCCTCGGTTCTAATCGCCGCGGGCTTGCTTGCAAAAAAAGCGGTAGAAAAAGGCTTGCAAGTTAAGGGCTTCGTTAAAACTTCTTTAGCGCCGGGATCGCAAGTGGTGAGCGATTATCTTGAAAATTCTGGCTTACAAGAATATCTCGATAAACTTGGCTTTAACGTTGCGGGATATGGCTGCGCAACTTGCATCGGAAATTCTGGCCCATTGCATGAAAAAATCGAAGAAAATATCAAGGAGAAAAATCTTTTGGTTGCCGCAGTTCTCTCGGGAAACCGCAATTTTGAAGGGCGCGTACATCCTTTGGTGAAGGCAAATTATCTCGCTTCGCCTCCTTTAGTTGTGGCTTATGCATTAGCTGGAACCGTTAAAATCAACCTTGCAAGCGATGCAATCGGAGTTGACCAAGCAGGAAATAAAGTTTTCTTGAAAGACATCTGGCCTTTAAAATCAGAGGTTGATGCCTTGATTAATCAATTTGTAACGCGCGAAGTTTTCGCAAAAAAATATTCCGATTTATTCAAGGGAAATGAAGCTTGGCAAAAAATTTCAATCGAGCAATCAAGCGTTTATGGTTGGGAAGCAGATAGCACTTACATTCGTCTGCCAAATTTCTTCGATGATCTAAACCAGTCTAACGCCAATGAAATCAAGGGCGCGAACGTTCTGGGGATTTTTGGCGATTCAATTACTACAGATCACATTTCTCCCGCAGGCAACATTTCTGGCACCTCGCCAGCCGCGGTTTACTTAAAAGAACACGCGGTTACACCGAAAGATTTCAACTCTTACGGCGCGCGTCGTGGCAACCACGAAGTGATGATGCGCGGCACTTTCGCCAATATTCGCATTAAAAACGAAATGCTTGGCGGCGTAAAAGAAGGTGGATTAACTAAGGTTAATGGCTCGGAAGACATAGTTTCAATTTATGATGGGGCGATGTCTTATAAGGCAAAAAATATTCCACTCGTAATTTTTGCGGGCAAAGAATATGGCACAGGATCTTCTCGCGACTGGGCCGCCAAAGGCACCTTCTTACTTGGAGTTAAAGCCGTTATCGCTGAAAGTTTTGAGAGAATTCACCGCTCCAACTTAATTGGCATGGGCGTTATGCCATTAATTTTCAAGGGCTCTGACAATCGCAAAACTTTACAATTAACAGGCAATGAAACAGTTGATATTTTAGGAATCAGCCCTAATATCAAGCCAAAGCAAGATATAAAATGCGTAATCACTAGAAATGATGGCACAAAAATTGAAACAATTTTAACTTGCGGCATCGATACCAGCAATGAAGTCGAATACTACAAGCGTGGCGGCATCTTACAATATGTCCTTAGCAACCAAATTAGTTAATTAAAATGCAAATAAAAGTTAGCGGTTCAAATATGGAAGTTGGCCAAGCCTTGACTAGCTTCGTTGAAGAGCATCTCGCCAAAGATGTCACTAAATATTTTGAAAAAGCAATTCGCGCTGAAGTTCATTTTTCTAAAGAGAAGCACCACATGTTTAAGGCATTGGTAACTGTGAATGAAGGCGTGCGCGGCGGTATAATTGTTAAAAGCGATGCCGAAGCTGGAGACCCCCATGCCTGCTTCGTTGAGGCTCTAAAAAAGGCCGTACATCAGTTGCGCCGCTATAAAGATCGCATCAAAAATTATCGCCGCAATGGCGGTGGCATCAAAAATCTTGAGCCAGTTTTTGAAAGTTTTGAAGTAAAAAAATATGTGTTACCGCCTTTATCTCACGATGTTTTTGCCGAGATGGAAGAAAGCGAAAAAGCTATTGAAGCAACACAAATTATCCAAGAAAAAACCACCAATATCGAAACCCTCACTTCTGATGAAGCAGTGATGAAAATGGATCTCGCTGACCTTCCAGCGCTTGTTTTTACCAACAAAGACAATGGAAGAATCAACGTAGTTTATCATCGTAAAGATGGCAATATTTCACTAATAGACGTAAAAAATAACTAATAAAACATGCAAGTATCAATTACCGGACGCAATCTTGAACTAGGAATTAAATCCTTCAGAAAAAAAACACAAAAAGAAGGCATTATCAAAGAAGCTAGAAGAAGAAAAGCTTACGAAAAACCTTCTGAAAAGAAAAAAAGAAAGACTGAAGAAGCTATCAGCAGAAAGAAAAAAGGCAAAAGAGTTGAATTCGCTTAGATAAACTAAGAACTATGGCATAGGCCTTCCCCTAGAAGGCAATCCCTTCTAGGCTGGCCTTGCTTTATGCAGGCTCTTCTTCGCTAACAACGAATACCAAATAACAAGTCCGATGCTTTCAAAACTAAGCCATAAAGACAAATCACTTCTCCTGCTAATCGCCTCATGCTTAGTGATAATTATCGCTCTTTATTCGCTGCTTTCGAACATGTTTTTCACTAACACCAATATCAATAAAATTTTCTCGCAAAACGATAAAGCACACTGGGTTAACGTTGAGCGCCCGCTTGTGGCGGCCGATTTAAAAGATCGCGTTATTCTTCTTAACTTCTGGACATATGATTGCGCCGCCTGCCTGCATGTTTTGCCGCAAATCAAGGAATTGGAAAAAGAATTAGGCAACAAGCTTACAGTTATCAGCATTCACTCGGGTAAATTTAGTAATCAAAAAGACTTTAACTCAATTATAAAAGCGACGTTAAGACACGATATAAATCACGCTGTAATTGATGATTCTAGTCTAAAAATATGGAATGCTTTTGGCGTTAAAGCGTGGCCAACCCTTGTTTTGATTGATCCTAGAGGCTATATTAAAAAAACCTATATTGGCCAGAAAGATATAGCAGATCTTTCTGACGATGTAAAAAAACTAACCAATAAATTTCGCTACGAACTAAATCGCGATGCACTTCCTATATTGTTAGAAAAAAATAAAATTGCCAAACGTGTTTTGAACTATCCGACAAAAATTGAATATACCAAAACTTTCCCGTTTAAGGCACATAACGCACCCGCTTTTTTCATTGCCAATAGTGGACAAAATAACATTTTGGTTGTTTCGCTTTCAGGAGAAATTATCTGGCAAATTGGTTCTGGCAAAAGCGGATTTCGTGATGGAAATTTTGAAACTGCTGAATTTAGCATGCCAGAGGGAATGCTTTATGATTCGGGCAAACTCTACATCGCCGATAGCGGCAATCACTCAATTCGTTTAGTGAATTTTAAAGAACAAACGGTTTCAACCATTGTGGGCAGCGGTCGCAAGGGCGATATTATTTCTGGAAATATTGATGATGCTAAAGATGTTGAGTTGGCTTCACCTACAGATCTCGAGTTTTATCCTTCCACAAATCATATCGCAATTTCTAATTCTGGCACGAATCAAATTTTGCAATATGACGTGGCGAAGAACTCAATCTCTGTGTTGGCAGGCAATGGCAATGAAGGAATTGACGATGGAAAATATCCACAAAATTCTTTGGCGCAACCTTCTGATCTCACAATTTACAATGGCAAACTTTACTTCGTAGATTCAGAAAGCAGCGCGCTGCGGGTGCTTGAAAAAGATGGCGCGGTCAAAACCCTAATTGGCAAAGGATTACTCGATTTTGGCTATAAAAACGGCAATAAAGGCCAAGCTTTAATGCAACACCCGCTTGCTTTAACAGCTGACGATACTGGAATTTATGTTGTCGATAGTTTTAATCACGCGATTAGAAAATACGATCTCTCTTCTGGCGAAATGAATACTGTAATTGGTGGCACAAAGGGTCATTCTCTTGGCTCTAGCATCAATACTAAATTCGATGAACCCGAAGGAATCATTTCCATTCTCGATCGCTTTTATGTTGTCGATTCTAACAATAATCGCATCGTGATAGTTAGTCGCGGCAAACTTTCTTCTGAAATTCTCGATGTGTTGCCGCCTTTGCAATTGCCAAAGGAAGGCTTCTTGCAATATTTGCCAAATCTTTACAAAGCCGACGAAGTTAAAGTTGCGAATAAAAATGTTGCGCTAAAAATCAACCTAAAAAAAGGCTGGAAAATCAACGATTTGGGACCAAGTTTTATTAATCTTCTTGAAATGGTTAATGACGAAGAGGCGAATTTAGTCGCGACTTTCGATTGGAATATGATCGCCAACAACGAGCTAAAATTGCCGAAGTTAGACTCGAACAAGAACTATATGCTGCAAGGCGTTATCTATTATTGCGAGAATAAAAAGAATTCTCTGTGCTATATTAGCAGCTACGAACAAAAGCTTAAAAGCAGCGAAGATGAAAAAAATAATTCGATTAATATTGAGCTAATTTATCAATAATAATTATGACAAAAAACAAGCTTGCTTTTAGCGTGATGGAGCTTGCAGCTGTAGTTCTGGTGATTGGCCTAATCACTGTAGGAATCATCAAAGGCACGTCACTTATTAGGTCTTCGCAACTTTCTTCTGCGCGCTCGCTTACTGTTAAATCACGCATCAGCGAAATTTCAGGAATGGTGGCTTGGTACGAAACATCGATGATTGAAAGCCTCAACCCCGCCCAAACAACCGATCTCTCGCAAATAACCGAATGGCGCGACATTAGCCCCGGATCTATCGCGGCACAAAAAAACAAACTCACGCGCGGCGCCAGCAACACCGTCACCTATAAAACTGAAGGCATTAACGACTTGCCTAGCATCAACTTTTCTTCATCGGGCAGCATTTCGCTGGCGGCCTTTTATCAAGGCGGCATAGGACAAAATACAATTTTTGTGGTGATGCGCCCAACCGTTGCGGTAGGAGGCACCACGCTAACTTTGGTCGATTCTCATTCTTCTAGCTCAACCAACAGCATGTTCGGAATTATCAGCAATAAAATATGGTTCGATTTAGGCTCTTCGCTAGGCACTGCAGCGGTTTCAAACGTGCCAGCTTTCACCGCAAATTCTAATTACATCGTGGCCTCTTATTACGACAACACAAATTCTAAAGCCTTCGTTAACAACGCAACATCAATGGCGGGAGGAACCGTTATCAGCCCCGGAACCAACCAAATGAACGGCCTAACAATTGGCAGCAACAGAACTAACACCACGCCTTTCACCGGCCTAATTTCAGAAGTTATAATTTTTGATCGCCCTTTGCCAATTGAAGAGAGAAAATCTGTGATGTCTTATTTGTCCAAAAAATATAAAATCACCGTTAGTGGAATTTAAATTTATGAACCAAAAAAACCTTCCACAAGTTACGCAAGATATCGTTGAGGCCAAGCAAATAGCGGCTAAATCTCCTGATAGTTTTTTGCAATATCTGCACGAAATTCAAAAATTTCCACTTCTCAGCGCCGAAGAAGAATATGAATATGGCATGCGATTCAAAAAAACAGGAGATAAGGAAGCCGCGAAAATGCTGGTTCAAAGCCACTTGCGCTTGGTTGTTAAAATGGCCACAAAATTTCGTAATTATGGTTTGCCGATAACCGATTTAGTCTCTGAAGGCAATGTGGGCCTGATTCAAGCCGTCAAAAAATTCGATCCCGAAAAAGGCTTTCGCTTCTCAACTTATGCCATGTGGTGGATTCGCGCCTACATTCAAGAATATGTTTTGCGTTCGTGGTCTTTGGTTAAAATTGGCACGACGGTGGCACAGAAAAAATTATTTTTCAATTTACGCAAGATAAAAACTCGCTTAGGAAAATTGTCGGGAGACGCTTCGGCGCTAAATCCAGAACAGGTTTCAAGAATTGCCGCCGATTTAAATGTGAGCGAAAAAGAAGTGATGGAAATGGATTCGCGCTTGCATAATTCTGATACTTCTCTGAATAATTTAATTAGCGAAGATGGCGAAGATGAAGTGGCTAGCAAAATCGCCACGAGCGAAGATAGCCAAGAGCAAATTGCCATTGATAACCAAGAAAAATCACAACGCGAAAAATTATTGCGTGAAGCATTTTTGGTGTTGAATGAGCGCGAAAAAGATATTCTGATTAAGCGCCAAATGTCGGAAGTTTCAACAACGTTAGAAGAGCTTAGCCAAGCCCATAGCATATCGCGCGAACGCATTAGACAAATTGAAAGCGCGGCACTTGCCAAAATTAAAAAAGAGATTTTGCGGCTTTCTAGAAAATAATTTTTAACATAAAAAATGTTTACGGGAATTATCACTCATATCGGAATTGTTGAAGAGCTAAAATTTTCTGCACAAAAAGATTGTTTATTGGCAATTTCTGTTGCTGGAAAAATCTTGCGAAAGCTTGAAATTGGCTGCTCTATCGCTTGTGACGGAATTTGTTTAACTCTAATCAAAAAGGTAAAAAATAAATTTTATTTTCAAGCTTCCGATGAAACTTGCGAAAAAACTGCTTTGCAAAAATGGTTTGTTGGTAAAAAAATTAATATTGAATTTGCACTTAGAGTTGGCGATGAATTTGGTGGACACATTGTTAGTGGCCACGTTGACGGATGCGCTAAATTAAAGGCTTGCAAGCCCATCAAAGATTCTATTGCGATGACATTTGAACTAGAAAAAAATGCAACAAATTTAGCAAAATATATCGCCGAAAAAGGCTCGATTTGTTTGAATGGAATTTCGCTTACTGCTAACAAAGCTGATAAAAAATCATTCACGGTTAATGTGATTTCGCATAGCCTAACCAGCACCAATCTTGCAGAAATTAAAATTGGCGATAAGGTGAATGTTGAAATAGATCTGATTGCGCGCTATGTTTTGCGCGGCAAATAAATATATTCATAAACTAAAATGACCAATAAAATCAACCTTTCTTCCATCTCAGAAATTATCGAAGAAGCAAAACAAGGGCGTATTTTTATTTTAGTTGATGACGAAAATCGTGAAAATGAAGGCGATTTAATTGTGCCCGCGCAATTTTGCGATGACCAAAAAATTAACTTCATGGCCAAATATGGTCGTGGATTAATTTGCTTGGCGCTTACAGAAAAGAGGGTGCAAGAGCTTGATTTGCCATTAATGTCACTCAATAATCAATCGCGCAATAAAACTGCTTTTACGGTTTCAATTGAAGCGCGCGAAGGAATTAGCACGGGAATTTCTGCCTTCGATCGCGCCAAAACAATTGCCGACGCAATCAATACCAGCAAGACTCGCGACGCTTTGGTGAGCCCCGGACACATCTTCCCCTTAAAGGCGCAAAATGGCGGCGTTCTAGTGCGCGCGGGCCATACTGAAGCGGCCGTTGATATTGCACGACTCGCTGGCCTCAACCCTTCTGGCGTGATCTGCGAAATCATGAAAGACAATGGCGAAATGGCGCGCCTGCCCGATCTCATAAAGTTCGCCAAGCAGCATAAAATCAAGATCGCGACCATCGCCGATTTAATCGAATATCGCCGCAAGCACGAAAAGCTTGTTAGCGCCACCGATCACAAAAAATTCATCAGCAAAGATGGCGGCGAGTTCGATCTTACAATTTATCGCAGCGAAGTTGACGGAATTGAACATATTGCACTCAGCAAAGGCGTGGTCGATAAAACCTCGCCAACATTGGTTCGCATGCATCATCTCAATATTTTTTCTGATTGCCTAGACGATGCGCAAAACTCTAAAAATAACCTACTAAAAAAATCACTGAAGAAAATTGCGAAAAATAAAAGTGGCGTAATTGTAATCATCAGGCAGCCGCAAGAAGCTTTGTCTGATTTACTTAACGCTGAAAATGTGAAGATAAAAGAATTGCGCAATTATGGCACTGGCGCGCAAATTTTGGCCGATTTAGGAGTAAAAAATATGGTGCTACTAACAAGCTCGAAGAAGTCGGTTATTGGGCTTGAGGGCTATGGATTAAAAATTTGCGGCTATAAAAAAATCTAATTTGCTTCCTTCTTCAAATAAAACATCGCCACCGCAAAAAACAAACTCATAATAATAAACTGCAAAAAGCAGCTAAACATTTTCGAGATCAATTCTTGACGCAATTCTATATTTTGACAACCGGTTAATATTTTATATTGATATTTATCAGAAGCTCGCAACACCATATAAATATTAGCGCAAGAGCCTAATTAAAATGACATCATAAACTCTTCTGCCGCATTAATTTCTCGTGTAGATAAATCTTCAAATAGCTTTTTATCGCGCCCACAAATTCCATCTTTTGATTCAAAAATAATATTATTATTTACGCCAAAAAGCGCAAAATTAACATTATATAAATCGGAGATTTCTCTATAGCGCACCGCTAAATCTGATAGCCTAAAACTTACCGCCATCGTTCCAATGTAATGCCCCTTAGAATCTTTATTGCGAAACTCACTTAATTTTTCTGAAAAAAAACATCTCATAAATTTTAAACTTAGTAGTTAGCGCGCATATTGCTTCGCTTTGATTTCTGGCCCTCAAATTAGCTTAGTAATTTTCTCAATCATCACGTCTCCCAACTCTTCTGGGGTTTTTATGGTGATTGAATTACAATAAAAATTACTAACTTGATGGCCAATACCAATACCAAAAATTTCAATTGCGGTTTGTTTTTCAATGCGGTGAATAACGTGATGCAAGTGATCAGTTAAAAGCTCGTGATCATTGGTAGAATTAGTAGAATCATCGACGGGCGTACCGTCAGAAATGACTGCAAGAATTTTCCGTTTTTCATCGCGCTGAAGCAGTCTACCCTTGGCCCATAACAGCGCTTCGCCATCTATATTTTCTTTCAATATTCCTTCTTTAAGCATCAAACCAAGATTAATTTTGGCCTTCTTAAAATTCTGATTCGCCGATTTATAAATAATGTGACGCAAATCACTTAAGCGCCCTGGGTTTTCTTCTCGCCCCTGCGCTTCCCACATTTTGCGCGCCTTACCGCCCTTCCAATCGACCGTGGTAAAACCTAGAATTTCAGTTTTTACTCCGAACTTTTCTAGAATAGTTGCGATAATTTCACAAGCTAATGCACTCATCACAATGGGCTGGCCCCGCATAGATCCAGAGTTGTCGAGAAGGATAGAGACTACAGTGTCTTGATATTCGCGCTGTTTTTGTGCGATAAAACAATTTTCTAAAAATGGATCAATCACCAATTGCGTAAACTTTCTGCGATCAAGAATGCCACAGCCTTGACTTTGCTCGATAAAATAATTTTTCTTGGCAAGAAGTTTTTTCTTCAACTTAATTGTAAGTTTTTTTGAAATTGTCGAGAGCTTATTTAGCTTTAACTCAAGACCAAAACGCAATAATTCTAGATCTTTTTTCTCAACTAATTTATGCGGCAAAATGATCTCATCAAATTTATTGGTAAAAATTTTGTAGGATTTTTTGAATTCAACGCCGCCGTCATCAGGCCTCGATTCTGTTGATTGCAAGCGCATCGCTGCTTCACTTCCTCCATCTTGCGGCAAAGTTTTTTCTTCATCTTTTGCTAACTTTTCTTCGCTAATTTTTTCTTCTTCACCGCTTTGAGAATCTTTTGCAGAATCAATAT